>CAXNEP010000283.1:0-3846 GCA_964200865.1 Cypionkella sp.
CTCCGCCACAGTCGCCCGTTCCAATTCATCGCATTTATTTAGGAAGGTCAGGCGGAAGGCATAGCCGATGTTGCGGAAAATTTCGGCATTCTGCGCCCAGTTCAGCACGGTGCGGGGCGACATGACGGTGGACAAGTCGCCCGCCATAAAGGATTTGCGCGTCATATCGGCAAGCGTGACCATTTGGCTGATATGCTTGCGCCCCGTTTCGGTGTTGTAATGGGGCGATTTGGCCAGAACGATGGCGGTTTCTGCATCGTGCGACAGATAGTTCAGCGTGGCGACCAGCGACCAGCGGTCCATCTGCGCTTGGTTGATTTGCTGCGTGCCGTGATACAGGCCTGTGGTATCGCCCAGACCCACTGTATTCGCGGTGGCGAATAGGCGGAAATAGGGGTTGGGGGTGATAATCTCGTTTTGATCCAGCAGGGTCAATTTCCCATCGGTTTCCAAAACGCGCTGGATCACGAACATCACATCGGCGCGGCCTGCGTCATATTCATCGAACACAATCGCCACTGGGTTGCGCAGCGCCCAAGGCAGGATGCCTTCGTGAAACTGGGTGACTTGCTTGCCATCAATCAGTTTGATCGCGTCTTTGCCGATCAGGTCGATACGGCTGATATGGCTGTCAAGGTTCACGCGCACGCAGGGCCAGTTCAGACGCGCTGCCACCTGTTCGATATGCGTCGATTTGCCCGTACCGTGGTACCCTTGGATCATCACGCGGCGGTTATAGGAAAAACCCGCCAGAATGGCCAAAGTGGTGTCTGGGTCAAACTTATAGGTAGGGTCAATGGTTGGCACGCGGTCGGTTGCCTCGGCAAAGCCTTTGACGCGCATATCGGTATCAATACCGAACACCTCGCGCACAGAAATATCTGTTGTGGGCTGTGCCATATTCTCTGCCATGTTGCGATCCATTCCAGCGGGCCTGTGACCAGCCCCGCGCTAGCCCTATATGCCATTTGCGCCCGTTATGGCGGGGATTTCTGGCGCCTGCAAGGGCGCGCGATCACGCGCTATCGCAATTTGGTGAGCCAGTGAAACCTATCGACGCAAGCGGACGTATCTATGGTATAAACGCCAAAACCAACAGGAGATTGCCATGAACCGCCGCGCCCTTATTGCCGCCTTTGCCGCCATGCCCTTTGCCATTCGCCCGTTGTTTGCGGTGGATGAAGGCACGTTCGAATTCACCCTGACCGAAGAAGAATGGCGCGCGCGCCTGTCGCCACAGGCTTATGCTGTGCTGCGCGAAGAAGATACCGAACGCCCGTTCACATCACCCCTAAACGATGAAAAGCGCGAAGGGGTATTCGCCTGCGCAGGCTGCGATTTGCCGCTGTTTGATAGCGCAACCAAATACGATTCTGGCACAGGCTGGCCTAGCTTTTACGCCCCCATCAACGATGCCATTCGCACGCGCCCCGATGTGGGCATTTTTGGCACCCGCACCGAAGTGCACTGCCGTCGCTGCGGTGGGCATCTGGGCCATGTGTTTGAAGATGGGCCACAGCCCACGGGCCTGCGCTATTGTATGAACGGGGTTTCGTTGAAATTTATTGCGAAAACTTGATGCAAAAGGGGGGCGCAATATAGACAGTGCGCCCCCCGCGCGTTAGCCATAGGTTGAAAAGCGGACCCAGATGCGCCGCCCAACTTGTGAGTGGTTATATGCCAAAGGCTGCGCCTGCCCAACCCTCTCCCCCCGAACTCTCTGCGCTAAGTGGCGAGGTTTATGCGCGTCTGGGGGTGCTGCTGCGCAAAGAAAAGTCATCCGAAAATTTGAACAATATCCTACGGCTGATATCCAAATGGCGCGCCAATGTTGTGACCAATACCTTACTGAAAAAAAACGGTCAGACAGTACTTTCGGGCCCGTTTCAGGGCATGACATATTTGGCGGCGGGGTGTGAAGGGTCTACTTCGGCGCGACTTTTGGGCACCTATGAGGCCGCCCTGCACCCGATCATCGAAAAGATCATCAAGCGCGGTTATCAGCAGATTATCGACGTGGGCTGCGCCGAAGGGTATTATGCGGTGGGCCTAGCCATGCGGATGCCATCGGCCCGTGTGATTGCCCGCGATTTGAACGAAAAGGCCCGCGCCAAATGCGCTCATCTGGCGGCGGCCAACGGGGTATCGGCGCAAATCGACATTGGCGGCGCAATGGGCCATGGAGATTTTGATATCTGCACCCGCGCAAAAACGCTGGTGATCTGCGATATCGAAGGGGCCGAGGCGCAGTTGCTTGATCCTGCGCGCGCGCAAGGCTTGGCCAGCGCCGATATTCTAGTCGAGGTGCATGATTGCTTTGCCCCTGGCCTCTCGGCGCAGATTGCACAGCGCTTTGAGCTTACGCATAAAGTGCGGCTGATTGAACGCAGCCTATCCGATACGCCGCTGCCCGATTGGATGAATGGGCTTAGCGATTTAGATCGTCTGATCGCGCTGTGGGAATGGCGTATAGGCCCAACCCCATGGCTGTGGATGACCCGCAAAGGCAAAGCCAGCGATAAGGAATAACCCCCATGAACGCCCCTTTGACATCGGCTCATCGCAATGCTGCGATCTGGTATGCGCAAGACGGGTTTGACCCCACTGCCAAGGGCATCAATGGCCGCCGTGTCGCAGGCGAATCCTTTCTGAAGGGGTTTTTGCGCCATGCCGATGTGGAAGAATTTGTTCTGCTGGCCAAGGGAGAGGGCGAAATTGGCCCCGTGCGCGATTTGGCCGCAGCCCTGCGCCCCGCCGTGCCCGTGCGCCATACCCCGCTTTTGCGCCCTCACCGCATCAATGTGGGCACAGTGTTCTACCCCAGCCCCAATTTCACCGCCGAGGCGTGGCGCCGCGCGCCACATGGCACGGGAACATGGTCGCTGTGCGGCATTACGCATACCACATCGACCGCCGCCGTCATGAACGGCTGGATGGAGCTGCGCACAGGCCCAGTCTGCCCGTGGGACGCGGTTATTTGCACCAGTACGTCTGTCTTACAGTCCACGACATTTACCTTTGATCTGATAGACCATCATCTGCGCGCGCGCTTTGGGGCAAACTTGCCGCCGCGCCCCATGCTGCCTGTCATTCCTTTGGGCATACATACCGATGATTTTGCGCGCGATGATGCCGCCCGAGCCGCCTTACGCACCCGCATTGGGGCGGGGCCAAATGATGTGGTCTTTGCCACCATCGCCCGCCTAACCCCGCATGAAAAGTTTGACCCGCTGCCGATTTTTTTAGGGATGCAGGCGGCACAAAAACAACTTGCAGGGCAAAAGCTGCATGTCGTGTTTTGCGGGCAGTTCCGCGAAGATTATTCGCGCCGCGTGTTTGAACAGGGCGCAGCACAACTGATGCCCGACGTGGGCTTTCACCTGCTGGATGGTGCATCGGCGGCAGATCGCCGCGCCACCCTGTCTGGCGCAGATGTGTTCACCTTTTTGATTGATAATATTCAAGAAACCTTTGGACTTGCCCCATTGGAAGGAATGGCAGCTGGCCTGCCGCTGCTGGTGTCTGATTGGGATGAGATGAAAGACACCGTCTCACCCGATGTGGGCTTTCGCATCACCTCGCGGATGCTGCCCGCGCCCACGCTTGCGCCCGAAGCGCTGCGCTATCAGGGCGGGATCGATAATTATGTGCAATATTGCGGCAGCACATCTGCCATGACCGAAATTGATTTGCCCGAACTGACCGCGCGGATTGTGCAATTGGCGCGAGAGCCTGATTTGCGCGCCCGCATGGGGGCGGCGGGGTTGGCGCGGGTGCGCGCGCTGTTTGACTGGCGCGTTGTGGTGCCGCAAATGCAGGATCTTTGGGCCGAACAAGACCGCATCC
>CAXNEP010000284.1:0-3841 GCA_964200865.1 Cypionkella sp.
CCGCCGCCCGCTTTTGCTGATTGCCGTGGCGGGGCTGGGGTTTGATTATTTGATGCACGCGCTGGCCCCCACGCTGGGGTGGCTGTTTGTGGGGCGCATTTTGGCGGGGCTGTGCGGGGCGTCTTGGGTGATTGCCAATGCCTATATCACCGATGTGACACAGCCAGACGAGCGGGGCAAGTATTTTGGAATGCTTGGCGCGGCCTTTGGCCTTGGGTTTATCCTTGGGCCTGCGATTGGCGGGCTGCTGGGCGAATTTGGCCCGCGCGTGCCGTTTTATGCCGCCGCCGCGATTTCGGTTTTGAACTTTGCCTTTGGCTATTTCGTTCTGCCCGAAAGCCTGCCGCCCGAAAAGCGCCGCGCCTTTGAATGGCGCCGCGCCAACCCCTTTGCGGTGTTTGGCGTGTTTTCCACCTATAAAGGCGTTCTGCCATTGGTCGCCGTGCTGGCGTTATTTTTCTTTGCCACCTCGGTCTATCAGGCCATTTGGACATTTTGGGGCATTGCCAAATTTGAATGGTCGCCCGCCATGGTTGGCCTGTCGCTGGCCGCCTTTGGCATTGTGACCGCCATCTTTCAAGGGGCGCTGTCGGGCATGGGGGCCAAGATGTTTGGCGAGGCGCGGCTTGCCCTGATTGGCCTTGGCCTTGGCGCAATCGTGCTGGTGGCCTACGGCCTTGTCGCAGCGCCGTGGATGGTATTCGCGCTGATGGTTGTGCATGGGCCCGAAGGCTTTGTGCATCCGATGATCACCGCCATCCTAACCCGCCTTGCGCCAGAAGATGCCCAAGGCGAATTGCAGGGCGGGCTATCGGGGATTATGTCGCTGGCGATGCTGTTTGGCACGGTGTTCTTTGGGCAGGTCTTTGGCTATTTCATGTCAGGAACTGCGCCCATCACCTCGCCCGATGTTGGGTTTTGGATTGCGGGGGGCGTGGTGGCAGCCGCCACGCTGCTGTATGTGTTTGTGATGCCGCAGGCGCTGCGCACAAAACCCATAGCGGGAGAGGCCCCATGAACAAAGAAGTCGTAAGCGGCGCTTTTGGCGAGGTGTTTACGGGCAGTTTCACCCAGCAAGAACCCATACCCGAGGCGGGGATTGAGGCCGCCGTTGCCGTGCTGCGCCATGGCCGTTTGCACCGTTATAACACGGCCGCGGGCGAGGTGGCCGAGGCGGTTTTGCTGGAACAGGAATTCGCAGCCCTAGTGGGAGCAAAATACTGCCTTGCGGTCGCCTCTGGCGGTTATGCTTTGGGCTGCGCCCTGCGCGCGGTAGGCATGGCTTCGGGCGATCCCGTGCTGACCAACGCCTTTACCCTTGCCCCCGTGCCAGGGGCGATTGCAGCGGCGGGCGGGCGGCCGATTTTCGTGGAAACCACGCCTGATTTGACGATTGATTTTGCCGATTTGGCCGCCAAGGCGCAGGCCACGGGCGCGCGGATTTTGATGCTGTCGCATATGCGCGGGCATATCTGCGATATGGACGCTTTGGTTGCCCTTTGCGCGGGCTTGGGCATACTAATCATCGAGGATTGCGCCCATACAATGGGGGCGGCGTGGCGTGGCACCCCGTCTGGGCGGCACGGGATTGTGGGCTGTTATTCGATGCAGACCTACAAGCATATCAATGCGGGCGAGGGTGGGTTTTTGATTTCGGACAATGCCGAGGTTATGGCGCGGGCCACGCTGCTGTCGGGTTCTTATATGCTATATTCCAAGCATTTAGCAGGCCCTGATGCGGCGGTTTATGAAGATTTGCGCCTGCATACCCCCAATGTTTCGGGGCGGATGGACAACCTGCGCGCCGCCATTTTGCGCCCGCAATTGCCGCTGCTTGAGGGTAGGGTGGCACGCTGGCAGGGGCTGTACCGCATGATCGAAACGGGTCTTCACGGGGTGACGGGGTTGGTGTTGCCGCACAGGCCGCAGGCGGAACATTTCGCGCCGTCATCGTTCCAATTCCGCCTGCCAGATTGGTCTGCCGCCCGCATCGGCGCGTTCCTGTCGCGGTGTTTGGCGCGGGGGGTGGAACTGAAATGGTTCGGCGCTGACCGCCCGGTCGCCTTTACCTCGCGCTATGACCATTGGGCCTATGCGGGGGTTCAAAGCTGCCCAAAAACCGATGCGGTGCTGGCTGGCCTGATCGACATGCGCCTGCCGCTGACCTTCAGCCTTGCTGACGCCGCCCAAATCTCGCGGATTATCAGGGCCGAGGCGCTGGCCGTGGGGCAGGGGCCAGAGCCAGAGGCGGCGGCCCTGCCCGTTATTCAGTGATTGGACGGGCCTGCGCCGCAAAGCCCTTGTTTTGTGGGATTTTCGCGTATGGCGGGCGTATGTTTTGCGTATGTTATGCGTATTGCATCCGTAGTGACAGGGAGTAGGATGCGTGATTTCGCGCACAAATTTGGGCATGATGCGCGGTGTTGAGAGTGATGCGTGCAAGCACTCACCCTGCGCTTGCTGCGAAAGAGTTTCGTCTGCCATATAGGCGGGTCAACTTTTATTCCAATGTCATATCCTAAAGCATATTAGGACATCCCGAAAATTTATTGACAAGTCTTCCACTGCACCTTTTAGTCGGAATGATACAAATTTTCGAACTATTTCGGAAAAAGGATTTGAGAAATGATAGTCATAGCATCTGATACGCTTGGGGCAGGTATAGCAACGAACGACAATTTTATTTTTGGCTTTTCATATACCGAGCGTAATTTTGATCGAGAGGAGTATTTAGGTTCAAACAAATGGATTTATTACTATGACATAAGTGGAAGCGACTATATTTCTGCATATTCTTATGAAGTTTTGGTGACCGATAGCGGTGAGATAATCACCGATATAACTTACTATAACGCAGACGAAATTGTCATAACGGTTGAAGAAATAGATCAAGAAGATCCGGACACTCTTGAACAATTTGCGAGTGGAAGGGACGAACTTACAGGAAACAAATTCAAGGATACCTTGTACGGTTATGCAGGCAACGATGCACTCAACGGGCTTGGTGGCGCTGACTCTCTGAACGGCGGCGCTGGCAAAGACAGCCTGACAGGTGGCAGTGGCAGTGACATATTTATTTTCAAAGCTACCTCCGAATCTTCGACGACTGCCAGAATGGCAGACGCGATTACAGATTTTGTTATTGATAAGGACGAAATCAAACTTAGCGCCATCGACGCCTTTGCACCATCTGCGATCAACGACACTTTCGTCTGGAAAGGTACTGCAGCATTCAGCAGCACGACCAAAGGCGAAGTGCGCTATGAAAAGTTCGACAAGTCTGGAACATCTGACGATTACACTATGGTCTGGATCGACAATGATCGTGACAAAGATGTGGAAATGGCGATCCGTCTGACTGGTCTGCATAATCTCACTGAGTCAGACTTCATCCTGTAATCGCCAGCGCCAAGAATTAAGCCAAATCCACAATGTTCCGCTGCGCCTCGCTGTCACCATCGATGTATCGCTGAGTGACAGAAAAAGACGAATGCCCTGCAAGGATGTAAGGTGCGTGATTTAACGCACCAATTATGCGGGATGTTGTGGATTAATGGCGGTGCGCAGGCACCCTAAGCCCCTGATTGAAGGCCAAGTTGGGTGTTAAATGGCACCTATTTCTGCCACAAGGGCACCGTCGAGATCGACATCTTCGCAGACCCATCCGTCACTTCATTCGCATGGGTCAAATAGACCAGCACTTGGTTTTCCGCATCAAAAATCCGCGTCACGCGCAGCGACTTGAATATCAGCGAACGGCCTTCGGAAAACACCACTTCGCCGTCTGCCCCCATATCAATATCCCCCAGCACAATCGGCCCCGTTTGGCGGCAGGCGATGG
>CAXNEP010000285.1:0-3839 GCA_964200865.1 Cypionkella sp.
GTTCTTGACGCAGGCGATGGCGATGTTGCCCAAAACAGGGGCCGCCCCGCGATGTTTGGGCGCGGCCCAGCGTGCCAGCGCGGCCCCAATTTTCCCCCGCGCGCGCAGGGCTGCGGGTTGGTCAATTTTCAGCGGATTGAACACCAAAGCCCCGTCTTCTTCTATGTCTTATTTCGCTCTTTCGCCCCACTGCGGGCACGTCAGGCCAAGATGCACAGCCCGCTTTGGAAAGCAAGTGCGCCAAAGCCATTGGACAATTCTGCGCCCTTATGACAAGGAAGGCGCAACTGAAGGATGCCTTACATGACCCAGCGCCCCACTGTCACCCGCTTTGCCCCATCGCCCACTGGTTATATCCATGTGGGCAATCTGCGCACCGCATTGATGAATTATATGATCGCCCGCAAAACGGGCGGCACGTTTATTTTGCGGCTGGATGACACGGATCAGGAACGCAGCAAACAGGAATATGCCGACGGGATCATGACCGATCTGGAATGGCTGGGGTTGCATTGGGACAGGGTGGAAAAGCAATCCTTGCGCATGGATCGCTACCGCGAGGCGGCCGATGGCCTGCGCGCGGCGGCGCGGTTTTATGAGTGTTTCGAGACGCCCACCGAGCTGGATTTAAAGCGTAAGAAACAGCTGAATATGGGCAAGCCCCCCGTTTATGACCGCGCCAGCTATCGGCTGGATGATGCCGCAAAGGCCGCGATGCGCGCCGAGGGGCGCGAGGGATACTGGCGGTTTTTGCTGGATCAGCAGCGCATCGAATGGGCTGATGGGATTTTGGGCGATATTTCGATTGATGCGGCGTCCGTCTCTGACCCCGTTCTGATCCGCGCCGATGGGCAGGTACTGTACACCTTTGCCTCCTCGGTCGATGATATTGACATGGGGGTGACGTTTATCGTGCGTGGGGCAGATCATGTCACCAACACCGCCACGCAAATTCAGATTATGCAGGCGATGGGCGGCACCCCGCCGAATTTTGCCCACCATTCGCTGCTGACAGGCGCGGGGGGCGAGGAATTGTCAAAACGCCTTGGCACCCTGTCGCTACGTGACCTTCGCGCGCGCGGGGTGGAGCCGATGGGGCTGCTATCGCTGATGGCGCGGCTGGGGTCATCCAAGCCCGTGGAACTGGCGGCATCGATGCAAGATTTGATCGACGGGTTCGATGTGGGCAGCTTTGGCGCGGCCCCAACCAAATTTGATGCCGAGGATTTGTTCCCGCTGACCCGCGCGCATGTGCAATCACTTCCGCTGCCCGCCGTGGCGGATAAAATTAAGGCGTTGGGCGTGCCTGACGCGCTGGCCGAAGGGTTTTGGACTGTTGCCAAGGCCAATATCACCGTGATGGATGATTTGGCCAAATGGTGGGAATTGCTGCGCGATGGGGCCACGCCCTTGGTTGCCGACGAAGACCGCGACTTTGTGAAAACCGCCTTTGACATGCTGCCACCCCAGCCGTGGAGCCATGCGACGTGGGGCGAATGGACGGCGGCGGTCAAGGAAGCCACTGGCCGCAAGGGCGGTGCGCTGTTTCGCCCGCTGCGCCGTGCGATTACGGGGCTGGACGCTGGCCCCGAAATGGCCGATGTGCTGCCGCTGCTGCAAAAACGCCCGCAGCTTTAGCCATTTCTGAACAAGTGTTATCAAAGGCCTGCCCATAGTTTGGGCAGGCCTTTTGCGTTAAGGGGCAGGCAAGCGCCTTTGTCGCAAAAATTTGCAAAAGCGTCGATTTTCGCCCTTGCCCTTGGGCGCAGGGCTGGCTACCAATAGGGTGTCAGATCGGGAGAATTCGTTAAATCGAATGCCGAAGGAGCAACCGCCCCGGTAAACTCTCAGGCAAATGAACCGTTCTGGCTGCGAAAATCTGGAGAGTGGCTACGGCCCGCCGAAGGGATAACGATCTCAGGCGCCGCCCCAAATTTTGGGATGGCAGGGACAGAGGGGGCACCATTTTGGGCGAAGAGCCCGCAACGGTGCTGGCCTGTGGCCGCGCAGAATTGGGGGCGGTGTGACCGATAGAAATACACAGGAAAATAAGGCGCTTTTGCGGTTGCCAAGCCATGATCTGCACGTGGAGCTGGGCGGCAAAATGGTGGGCTTTGCGGGTTATGACATGCCCGTTCAGTATCCCATGGGTGTGATGGGCGAGCACCTGCACACGCGCGCGAATGCGGGGCTGTTCGATGTCTCGCATATGGGGCAGATACTGGCCTATCCCACGCGTAACATGGAAGAATTGGCGCTGGATTTGGAACGGTTGATGCCCATTGATGTGGCGGGCATTGCCCCGTGGCGGCAGCGATATGGGATGCTTACCAACGATACGGGCGGGATATTGGACGATCTGATGATTGCCCATCGCGGCGATCATTACCTGATTGTGGTGAATGCGGCTTGCAAAGCGGCGGATTTTGCGCATCTGCAAGGGCAACTCACTCGCGCCAAGCTGACCATGTGTTCAGATAGGGCACTTCTGGCGCTGCAAGGGCCGCGGGCCGAGGCGGCGCTGGCGCAGATTATCCCCGATGTGGTGGCCATGCGGTTTATGGATGTGGCGATCTTTGGCGATATTTGGGTGTCGCGGTCGGGCTATACGGGGGAAGATGGGTTTGAAATTTCAATCCCCAGCGATCAGGCCTCGGCCTTTGCCCGCCGCCTGCTGTCGCTGCCAGATGTCGCCCCCATTGGCCTTGGCGCACGCGACAGTTTGCGCCTAGAGGCGGGGATGCCGCTGTATGGGCATGACATTGATGCGTCGACCTCACCCATCGAAGCGGGCCTGGCTTGGGCCATTTCCAAAACCCGCCGTGCGGGCGGTGCGCGGGCGGGCGGGTTTGCAGGGGCTGCGCGAATTTTGGATGAATTATCCAATGGATCCAGACGTTTGCGTGTGGGCCTGCGCCCCGATGGGCGCGCGCCAATGCGCGAAGGTGTGGTGCTGTTGGATGGCGATAGGCCGATGGGGCGCATCACGTCTGGCGGTTTTAGCCCCAGTCTGAACGCACCGATTGCGATGGGTTATGTGCCCCCAAAATTTGCAGAAATCGGCACGCAAATCTTTGGCGATTTGCGCGGCAAACCGACCCCCCTGCGCGTGTGCGCGCTGCCCTTTCACACCACACACTACAAAAGATAGGAGCGATCATGAAATATACGAAAGACCACGAATGGCTGCGCGTTGAGGGCGATTTGGTGGTGGTTGGTATCACCGAACATGCAGCAACCCAACTGGGCGATGTGGTGTTTGTTGAACTGCCCGAGGTGGAAACCATGGTGACCACAGGCGATGAGGTTGTGGTGATTGAAAGCGTAAAGGCAGCATCGGATATTTTGGCGCCACTGGACGGCGAAATTGTCGATGTAAACCAAAAACTTGTGGATAATCCAGCACTTGTAAACGAAGATCCCACAGGCATTGCGTGGTTTTTCAAGATGCGGATCGATGATTTATCCGTGTTGGATGATCTGATGGACGAAGACGAATATGCCGATTTGATCGGCTGATCGCTAAATCTGAACGTATATTCATAAAAGGTGCCGCTATGGCTTTCACGCCCATCGCCTATAACCCCGACGATTTTGCCAACCGCCGTCATATTGGCCCCTCGCCAGACGAAATGGACGAGATGCTGCGCGTGGTGGGCGCGGCCAGTTTGGATGCACTGATGGAGGAAACCGTGCCAGCCAGCATTCGCCAAGGCGCGGCGCTGTCATGGCATCCGCTGTCTGAAAGCGATCTTTTGGCCAAAATGCGGGGCGTTGCGGCCAAGAACAAAGTGATGACCAGCCTGATTGGGCAGGGATACTACGGCACCTTTACCCCG
>CAXNEP010000286.1:0-3834 GCA_964200865.1 Cypionkella sp.
GGTAATGCGTGGACAGCATCACGAACCGTATCACTTCGCCCGCATAGCCCTTATCCAGCAAATCCCGCACGGTAAAGAAATTGCCCAAAGACTTGGACATTTTCTTCCCCTCTACCTGCAACATCTCGTTATGCATCCAGACTTGGGCAAAGCTGCCCTGCGGGTGGGCGCAGGCGCTTTGGGCGAGTTCGTTTTCGTGGTGGGGAAATTGCAGATCAAGCCCGCCGCCGTGGATGTCGAACGTATCGCCCAGCAATTCGTAACTCATGGCGCTGCATTCGATATGCCAGCCTGGGCGCCCGCGACCCCAGGGGCTGTTCCAGCCAGGTTCCTGCGCCGATGACGGCTTCCACAGCACAAAATCCATCGGGTCTTCTTTGAACGGGGCCACTTCCACCCGCGCGCCTGCGATCATATCATCGACAGACCGCCCCGACAGCGCGCCGTAGTTTTGATACGACCGCACGCGGAACAGCACATGGCCGTTTGCCGCATAGGCATGACCGCTGGCGATCAGCTTTTCGATCATGCTGATCATCGGGCCGATAAAGCCCGTCGCGCGCGGCTCAAAGTTGGGACGCAGCGCGCCCAAAGCGTCCATATCGGCGTGATACCATGCGATGGTTTCGTCCGTGCGCTCGGCAATCAGCGCCTCAAGCGGGCGGGGGTCGCCCGCCTGCTGGCGGGCAAGGGCGGATGCGTTGATCTTGTCGTCCACGTCGGTGAAATTGCGCACATAGGTCACGGCTTCGGGGCCGTAAGTGTGGCGCAGCAGGCGGTAGAGCACGTCAAACACCAAAACAGGGCGCGCATTGCCCAGATGGGCGCGGTCATAAACGGTGGGGCCGCAGACATAGATGCGGACGTTGGTTGGGTCCAAAGGCACAAAGTCCTGCTTTTGGCGGGTTTTGCTGTTGTAGAGTTTGATCGTCATGGCCCAAACCTTATGTCTCGCGCGCCATACCTATCGCCTTGGGCGGGTATCGTCTGTTCGGGTTAGGAAACAAAGACAGCCCGCTTGACCAATGTCAGCAGGTAATGCAGCAAATAATCGTGCAAATCTGTCTCATGGCGATGTGATAGCAGGGGTTTGGGGGCATGGGAAGGGGGTTTACCCCGCCTTCGCCTCGAGCGCCATCCATTCCTCTTCCAGCGCCTGCTGGGCCGCCTGCAATTTCGCCACCATTTCGCTGGTTTTGCCGAATTTCACAGGGTCGCGGGTGAAGAGCGCGGGGTCTTCTAGCAGGGTGGAGAGTTTGGCCAGCTCTGCCTCGGCCTTGGAAATCAGGTCTGGCAGGGAGTCCAGCCGTTTTGCCTCGGTGAAGGTCAGTTTGGATTTGGGCTTCACGGGCGGCGGGGCGGATGTGGGGGCGGCGGGTTTCTTGGCGGCATTGTCGAAGGTTTCGGTATCAAAGCCGATCACACGCTGGCGCGCATAATCGCTCCACCCGCCCGGGAAGGCGGTTGCCCTGCCCTGCCCTTCCAGCGCGATTGTGGTTGTGGCGATGCGGTCGATGAAATCGCGGTCGTGAGAGACGAGCAGCACGGTTCCGTCATAATCGGACAGGATGTCTTGCAGCAAATCCAGCGTTTCCACGTCTAGATCGTTCGTCGGTTCGTCCAGCACCAAAAGGTTGGACGGCAGCGCCATAAGTTTCGCCAGCAGCAGCCGCGCCTTTTCGCCCCCCGATAGGGATTTGACGGGCGCGCGGGCTTGGGATTCGTCGAACAAGAAATCTTTGAGGTAGGCGACCACATGTTTGGGGCGGCCCCGCACCATCACCTGATCGGATGCGCCCGATACGGCCATCAGCGGATCGCCGACCAGATTGTCCCAAAGCGATGCCTCGCCGTCCAGACGCGCGCGGGCTTGGTCGAACACGGCGATGTCAAGGTTGGTGCCAAGGGTGACAGTGCCAGAATCGGGGGCGATTTGGCCCAGCAGCAGTTTAAGAAGGCTGGTTTTGCCCACGCCATTGGGGCCAACAAAGGCCACGCGGTCGCCGCGCAAAACGCGCAGGTCAAAGTTTTTCACAATGGGTTTTGCGCCGAATGCCAGCGAGATATTCGTGGCCTCGATCACTTTTTTGCCCGATGTCTGGCCTGCGTCCAGTTCCAGCATGGCCGTGCCTTGGCGGCGGATTTGGGAAGAGCGTTCCGCCCGCAAATCTGCCAATGCGCGCACGCGCCCCTGATTGCGTTTGCGGCGGGCAGAGATGCCTTCGACGGCCCATTTCGCCTCGGCCTTAATCTTGCGGTCTAGCTTGTGGCGGGCCTCGTCTTCTTCGGCCCAAATGGTTTCGCGCCAGTCTTCGAACCCGTCAAAGCCAGATTCGCGGCGGCGGACTTGGCCGCGGTCGACCCAAAGGGTTTGGCGGGTAAGTTTGCGCAGAAAGGCGCGGTCGTGGGAAATCAAAACAAAGGCGGCGCGGGTGCTGGCCAGCTCTTCCTCTAGCCATTCAATCGCTTGAATGTCGAGATGGTTGGTCGGCTCGTCCAGCAGCATCAATTCGGGCGCTTCTGCCATCAGCTTGGCCAGCGCTGCGCGGCGGCGTTCCCCGCCCGATGCGGTGGCGATGGGCGTGTCGGGGTTGAATTTCAGCCCATCGGCCAGCATTGGGATTTTGTAGTAATCTTCATCTGACAGGCGGCTTTCGGCAAATTGGCCAAGGGTTTCAAAGCCCGAAAGATCGGGGTCTTGTTCCATATAGCCCACGGTCACGCCGGGGGGAATCGATCGCATACCGCTGTCGGCCTCCACCAGACCGGCCATCACCTTCATCAGCGTGGATTTGCCCGCGCCATTGCGGCCGACAAGGGCGATACGGTCGCCATGTTGGGCGGCCAAATCCAGCCCTTCAAACAGGGGATTGCCGCCGAAGGTCAGCGAGATTTGCGATAGCTGAAGAAGGGGTGCGCGTGCCATGCGGGCGGGTTAGCGGCGCGCGCGGCAAAGGTCAACCACCCGCTTGCACCCATAGCTTGCACTAGCCCCCCCTACCCGCTAAGGCAGGGCCAAAAGGAGGCCGCCATGATCCCACGTTATTCCCGCCCCGATATGGTGGCCATCTGGTCGCCCGAGACCAAGTTTAAGATTTGGTACGAGATCGAGGCGCATGCCTGCGATGCGCAGGCGGCCCTTGGCGTTATTCCAAAGGAAAACGCGGCGGCGGTTTGGCGCGCAAAGGATGTAGTGTTTGATGTGGCGCGGATTGACGAGATTGAGGCCGTGACAAAGCATGATGTGATCGCGTTCCTGACGCATTTGGCCGAACATATCGGCGCGGATGATGCGCGGTTTGTGCATCAGGGCATGACCAGTTCTGATGTGCTGGATACCACGCTGAATGTGCAATTGGTGCGGGCGACGGATTTACTGCTGATTGGCATGGATAGGGTTTTGGCCGCGCTGAAAACCCGCGCGTTCGAGCATAAGGATACCATCCGCATTGGCCGCTCGCACGGCATTCATGCCGAACCCACCACCATGGGGCTGACCTTTGCGCGGTTCTATGCCGAAATGGCGCGGGGGCGGGCGCGGTTGCTGGCGGCGCGGGCGGAAATTGCCACGGGGGCAATTTCTGGCGCGGTGGGCACATTTGCCAATATTGACCCATCGGTTGAAGATCATGTTTGCAAAATGCTGGGGCTGGTGCCCGAACCCATTTCCACCCAAGTCATCCCGCGCGACCGCCATGCGATGTATTTTGCCACGTTGGGCGTGATTGCCTCTAGTATCGAAAACATCGCCGTAGAAATCCGCCACATGCAGCGGACCGAGGTTTTGGAGGCCGAGGAATTCTTTTCCCCCGGGCAAAAGGGATCGTCGGCGAT
>CAXNEP010000287.1:0-3828 GCA_964200865.1 Cypionkella sp.
ACTGATCGTGATCGGCGCGGGAACGGGCATTGGCCCGCTGGTCGGATTTGTCCGCGCGCAGGGGCTGCGGCGGCCCATTCATATGTGGTTTGGCGCGCGCGCACCCGAGACAGATTTCCTTTATGGCGAGGAGTTGGAAGAATGGTATCATTCGGGGCAGCTCGCGGGTTTGTCCTGCGCCTTTTCCCGATCTGGCCCGAAAACCTATGTGCAGGACGCGCTGCGCCAAGACGGCGCTGATCTGCGCGATTTGGTCAGGCGTGGGGCCAAAGTGATGGTCTGCGGTGGGCGCGATATGGCCCAAGGCGTGCAAACCGCATTGGCCGAGGCGCTGGCCCCTTTGGGGCTGACCCCAGCGCAACTAAAGATGCAGGGGCGCTATGCCGAAGATGTCTATTGATCTGCCGCGTCATGTCTTGGGCGGGCCCACTATGGGAACCCAATGGTCTGCGACTGTGGATGCGCACCTAAGCGCGCGCGACCTTGAATCTTTGCAAAACGATCTGCAAAGTGCTGTTGATCTGGTGGATCTACAAATGTCCACGTGGAACGCCGCCAGCGATTTGATGCGCCTAAACGCCGCGCCCTGCCATGAATGGCTGCCACAGCCGCCCGAATTGATACAGGTTTTGGCCGATGGATTGGCCATTAGCGCGATCACAGGCGGCGCGTTCGAGATGAATTTGGGGGATGTTGTCCGCGCTTGGGGGTTTGTGGCGGATGCGATCAGCGTGGACGCCATCGCCGCCGCGTCCCGTGCACCGCGCTTGCCTGCAAGTGCCCTGCTAGACTTGGATATTGCAGGCGGTTTGGTGCGCAAACGCGGGCCTGTTGCGCTGGATTTATCTGGCATTGCAAAGGGTTACGGCGTTGATTGCCTGATCCGCGTGTTGCGCCTGCATGGCATAGCGCATGGGCTGTGCGCCATAGATGGCGAGTTGCGCGCGGTTGGCGCGCAGGCCAGTGGTGCGGCTTGGCACATCAGCGTGGAACGCCCAGATGACGCGGCCCGCACCGCCCATTCGATGCTGAACCTGACAGAGGGCGCGTTGGCCACCTCTGGCGATTATCGCCATTTTGTCACTGTAAAGGGCAAACGCCTGTCGCATACCATCGATCCAAAACGCGGCGCGCCCTGCATTGATGCGCCCGCCTCGGTCACGGTTCTTGCTGCGCGCTGTGTGCAGGCCGATGCGCTGGCAACCGCGCTTTTGGTTATGGGGGCGCAAACAGGCCTAAACTATGCGCGCGCCCATAACTTGAACGCGCTGTTCCTGCTGCGACAAGGTAACGAACTGGTCAGCCTGTGTTCGGGCAGCTTTAACGCGCCATAAGCGATGTCAATTGGGGTGCGGTCGTTAGGCGGCGGTGAAATCTTCATGTTTGGGAAGACCCATCGCTGCAAAGCTGATGTGTGATGGTACAGCTTTGAAGGGCCGCGCGTAGGCTGGGGAAGTCGTAAAGAACCACGTTGCCACGGAACCAACTGTTACAGTTGGCAGCCCCTTGGCAGTGTCACCCCAACAAGAGGCAGCTGCCATGCATCTTCGCACCATCATTATTCCTGCCGCTGGGCAGGGCACACGGCTTTTGCCCGCCACAAAGGCAGTGCCAAAAGAACTTTTGAACGTCTATGATCGCCCCGTGCTGCAATTCGCGATTGATGAGGCGATTGATGCGGGGGCCGAGCGGATCATCGTGGTGATCCACCCTGACAAGCTGGTCATCCGTGATTACTTGACGCCCGATCAAGATTATATCGGGCGGCTGGGCGCAAGCGGTAAGACGATGCTTGGCGCCGCTTTGGCCGCCATACAGGTGCCAGACGAGGTTGATCTGGTATTTGCGTTTCAAAACCGCCCTCTGGGGCTGGGTCATGCGATTTCTTGCTGTAGCGCAATGGTTTTGCCAGGGCCAGTCGGGGTGATTTTGCCCGATGATGTCATCATGGGCGATGCCTGCCTGACCCAGATGAAACAGGCCTATGTGGGCGGTCATATGGTCGCGGCAATGACTGTGCTTGCCCAAGATGCGCCGCGCTATGGCATTTTTCGTTTGTTGGGTACCCCCGCGGGGCGGTCAATTGCTGTGTCTAGTATGGTGGAAAAGCCAAAAGCATGAACCGAGCCGTCGCTTTTGGCTGCGGTGGGCAGGTACATTCTTGACCCGATCATCTTTTCCACGCTTTTGGACACGCGGCGCGGGGCGGGGGGCGAAATTCAGTTGACCGACGCAATCGCCCTAGATGCTGATCACATTAAGCTAACCGCTTTTCGCTTTTCGGGCCAACGTTTTGACTGCGGCAGTCATGACGGGTTGCTGGATGCGGGCCTTGCACGGCAGTGCGAGGTAAAGAACCAGCGCAATGGCACGCCCTTGGTGACCGGCTCTGCCAAATTGCAAGGCTGGCTTAACGGCTCGTCGCCGCCGGTTCAGCGTCTTGACTGGCGCGTCACCCCATTAGAAGGAAGCGCGTCATGAATTGGACAGAAATCGAAGCGAAATGGGCTGCCATGACGCGCCGCGTAAAGTCAGATCAGCCACAGGGCGAAGACAATATGGCCGCCACGACGGGGCCAGATCAGGCGTCCTTGATGCCCGACGAGGCGTCCGAACTGCGCGCGCGCGAACCGCTTGATCGTCCGTTAACGTGAGGCCAAACGGGTTGTTGCGCGGCCTAAAACAGGCCGTGCACCCTGTCGATTTCTGGCAAGATACGCACGCCATCCGCGCCGATCTTTTCGGCACAGAACGGATGGAGCATCACGCCATATCGCTGGCCACCGAACATCGTGTCGCGCTGATGCGCGGTTCGGGTCGGGCGCTGTCACGGCGACTTAAGGACAATGCGGCGGCCCTTTTGGCCGCCTATTCGGCAAGTGCGGCATCGCTGCAAGCGGGCCATGCCATTACCCCTGCCGCCGAGTGGTTGCTGGATAATTTTCACACGGTTGATGCGCAGTTACGGCAGATTAAGGCCGACTTGCCGGCCGACTATTATCACCAATTGCCAAAGTTGCAAGATGGCCCCTTTGCCAGCTATCCGCGTGTCTTGGAACTTGCATGGGCCTATGTAGCCCATACCGACAGTTTGTTTTCCGCGCCCGTTCTGACACGGTTCGTGCAGGCCTATCAGACAGTTCAACCCCTGACGATTGGCGAGTTGTGGGCAATTGCCATTACCTTGCGCATCGTGATGATTGAAAATATGCGCCGCCTTTCGACCCAGATTGTGGTGGCGCAGCAGGTTCGCTTGCAGGCAGATCAGGTTGCGGATCGCTTTCTTGCTGGCGAGTCGGGGGGGCTGGCAGGTGTTGAAACGCTTGTGGCGGGGCTGACCAAAGCCGACGCTTCCAGCGCGGATGCCCCTGATATCTTCTGCGCCCAGCTTGCCAAACGCTTGCGCGGGGCAGACCCCTCCGAGACGCCGCTGCTGGGCTGGCTGCAAGATCGGTTGCAAACGGCTGGCTCGTCGATAGAGGCGCTGGTGATGACCGCGCAGCACCGCCAAGGTGCAACCAACATCACCATGCGCAATTTGGTCACCTCGATGCGGCTGATCTCCGAAGTGGATTGGGCCGAGTTCTTTGAAGCGGTCAGCCTGATCGATGCCCGTTTGCGCGCGGATTTTGACTTTGCCGCGATGGATTTCCCCACACGCAACGATTGCCGCACCGCCATCGAGACATTGGCCCGCGGGGCAAAGCGTAGCGAGGCATCGGTGGCGCAGGCAGCGTTGGAAATGGCCGCGTTCGGCGATCCTGGCGCGGCGCTGATCGGCGATAACAGGCGCGCGTTGGAACGCAAATTGGGATTTACTGTGCCGTT
>CAXNEP010000288.1:0-3784 GCA_964200865.1 Cypionkella sp.
AAGCCGCGCCTTGGGGCAATCGCCCTTGCCGCCGCCCAGCGCCCCGCGATTTGGCCCGCACTGCTGCCCCATATGACGCTCGCGCGCTGGCTGGCGGGGCAATTTTCTGACCCGCGCCTTGTGCAGTTGTTTGGCCGCTATGCCACCTATGTTGGCGGCGCGCCGCAAAAATCCCCCGCCGTGCTGGCGCTGGTCTGGCAGGCCGAGGCGGCGGGCGTATGGGCCGTGCAGGGCGGTATGGCGGCGCTGGCAGTGGGGCTGGTACGGCTGGCGCGGGAAAAAGGCGTGCAGTTTCGCTGCGGCGTTGCTGCGCAGCAAATCAAGGTGCAACATGGACGCGCGGTTGTCGTTCAGCTTGCAGATGGCAGCGAAATTGCGTCGCGTAGCGTGATCTTTAACGGCGATCCTGCGGCGCTGGCCGCAGCGCTTTTAGGGGAAAGGGCGCAAGGCGCGGTTCGCCAAAGCGCCACGCAGCCGCGCAGCCTGTCGGCCTATGTCTGGGCCTTTGCAGCGCAGACCAACCCTGATACGCCTGAACTGATCCATCACAATGTGTTCTTTGGCGGCAATCCTGCGCTGGACTTTGGGGCCATTGCGCGCGGCCAAATGGGCCGCGATCCAACCTTGTATATCTGCGCCCAAGATCGCAGCACGGGCGATGCGCCAGCGGCCACTGAACGCTTTGAAATCATTATGAATGCCGCGCCTTTAAAGGCGGGCATCCCCCCTAACCCGAATGAGCCAGATCAATGTCAGACCGAAATGCTAACTCAGTTGTCCCGCTTCAACCTGCGCTTTCAAACATCGCCACCCCGCGCGGCGCTGACCACGCCGCAGGGATGGGAGGCATTGTTTCCAGCCTCGATGGGGGCGATTTACGGGCGATCCCCGCAATCGCTGCTGGCCCCAATGCTGCGGCCAACGGCGCAGACACGGATCAAGGGGCTGTTTCTGGCGGGGGGCGGCGCGCATCCGGGGGCGGGGGTGCCGATGGCGGCATTGTCGGGCCAGCACGCGGCCGCGGCGATACTGAACGGCCCGATTTCACCGTAAAGCCGCCAGCGGGCGGTTATGCATGGTGGTATGTCGATGGTGTGTCTGATGATGGGGCCAGCGCGGTTTCGGTGATTGGCATGATCGGGGCGGTATTCTCGCCGTGGTATGCGTGGTCGGGGCGCGGCAACCCTGCCAATCACGCCTGCATTAATGTCGCCACCTTTGGCCCCCGCCCCCGCTTTACCATGACAGATCGGGGTGAGGCTGCACTGAAACAATCGCGCGATGCCTTGCAAGTTGGCCCCAGCCGTATGGCATGGCAGGGTGGCAGTTTGGTGATTGATATCAATGAGATATCGGCGCTGCCCCGCGTGGGCCGCGTTCAGGGGCAAATTCGCCTGACGCCCAGCGCCATTACAACGGTCGAGGCAAAGCTGACCCCAGACGGGCGTCACATTTGGCGGCCCTTTGCCCCGATTGCGCGGATTGAGGTTGACATTTCTCCTGCGCATAAATGGCAGGGTCATGGGTATTTTGACGCAAATTTTGGAACCGATCCGCTAGAGGCCGATTTCACCGATTGGACATGGGGGCGCTATCCGCGCGCATCTGGCGCATCGGTCTATTATGATGCTTTGCGGCGCGATGGATCAACGCTGGAACTGGGGCTGAATTTCGCCCCCGATGGCAGCGCTATGCAGGTCACGCCGCCCCCATTTGCCCCCCTGCCCCGCACGGCATGGGGTATTGCCCGCGCAACGCGCGGCGATGCGGGCGCTGCGGCGCGGCAACGCATGGCCCTGTTGGAGGCGCCGTTTTATGCCCGCACCATGCTGGACACGACGTTGGATGGCGAAAGGGTGACAGGTATGCACGAAACCCTAGACCTGCGCCGATATGACAACAAGCTGATCCAAGCGATGGTTGCCTGCCGTGTGCCGCGCAGAGTGGGCTGGCCGTGAAGACCGCAAAGGGGGGCTAGCCCCCCAGTTGCTAAAGCAAAGCTTTAGCAACCTCCCCCCAGGATATTTTTAGAGCAAGGAAGCAGGCAGGCGCATCTTGCAACCCTTAGGCCGAAGCCCCAGGGTTCAGCCGCAGCACTGCGCCGTTCAGAGCAAAGGCAATCGACACCCACAGCACATAGGGCGCAATCATCCAGCCCGCGACAGGATCAATGCTGTAGAATGTCAGGCCAGTGCCCAAAACAGCGGCCCATAGCCCTGCCATTATGAAAAGGGCCGCGCGCATACGGCGCAGGCCAAAGAATACGGGTGTCCAGATTGCATTTAGTGCGATTTGCAGCGCCCAAAGACCAAGTGCCTGCGCGATGAGCACGCTTTCTGCCCCCGACATCCCCACCCGCATCGCGGCCCAAGACATCAGGATGTAAAGGGTTGTCCACACCACGGGAAACGCCCAATTGGGCGGCACCCAAACAGGCTTACGTAGGGATTTATACCAATCGCCCGTTGGAAAAAATGCGCCCGTCGAGGCGGCGGCGAAAGCGGCCGCGAAAAAGGTGAGAAATAGCGCAATGCTCATTGGCAAACCTATCTGTGACGCCTCACAGCTAGGCTGCGCGCCCCCTGTTGCCAAGGGGCAATCCGCGATCTTGCGCCTCTAACTGGGCCAAAACGGCGAAAAGGGCGTCAGAACGGCGGGTTTGGGCGCGGGCATCGGCAGCGGCATCAACCAAAAACGCAACTTCTGGGTGCGGGCGGGCATGTAGGCGCGCGGGGTTTGGCAGCACGACACTGGCAGCTGCACGCAGGCCAGACAGGGCCAGCCAGCCCAGCTTTTGCCCCTTGGAGGTGTGCGCACGCGAATGCAGCGCATGGTAGCCAGCCTGCGCAATCGCCCCGCCAATGCCCGCATAGATATGGCGCGCGGCATAAATCGCGGGGCGCGATGACAGTGGCAGCGCGGGTATCCCCGCCTCGGCCCGCAGATACAGCAGATCGGCCTGATGCAGCAGGCGCTGGGTGATTGCTGTCAGGCGCGGATCGGGCGGCGCGCTGGGGCTTTGGGCGGCGTTTAGGATTGCACCCTCGTCTAGCCCCACCTCATGGGCCCAAGCCTGCGGCACATAAAACCGCCCTTCGCGCGCATCGGTGCCAATGTCGCGGGCGATGTTCGTCAACTGCATGGCAAGGCCCAAATCGCAGGCCCGCGCCAGCGCATCGGCCCCGCGCACACCCATCAGCACGCACATCATCGCGCCCACGGCACTGGCCACCCGCGCGCCGTAACCGCACAGATGATCAAAGGTTTCATAACGGCGGTTTGCGGCATCCCAAGCAAAGCCTTCCAGCAGGGCATCGGGAAGGGCGCGCGGCATGTCATGCGCGGCAACCACCGCGGCAAAGGCGCGGTCAGCGGCGGCGTTTTGCGGGCGGCCCGCATAGACCAAATCCAAACGATCGCGCAGGGAAAGCACCGCGCCCACCTTATCGCACCCCTCGTCTACCGCGTCATCGGCAAGTCGGCAAAAGGCATAAAGCGCCAGCGCAGGATCGCGCACCTTTGCGGGCAAAAGGCGCGATGCGGCGTGAAAGGAATAGCTGCCTGTGCGAATAGCTTCGCGGCAGGCGGCCAGATCATTGGGGGCAATCACCGCGCCGTTCATTCTGCAGCCAAGGCTTTGGCGCGCATGGGGCGCGGGGCGGGCGGGATCAGGTTACCCGTAACCTCCGCGCTGGAAATTACACCGGGCAAGCCCGCACCCGGATGTGTGCCAGCGCCAACAAGGAACAGGTTTTCCACTTCTTCTGAAATATTATGCGGGCGG
>CAXNEP010000289.1:0-3772 GCA_964200865.1 Cypionkella sp.
GAAGGCGAATTTGCCGAGCGCGAGGCGGAAAATGCGCCACTGGTCGAGGTGGATATCTCCGACGAGGATGCCGAAACCGAAGCCGATGTTGAAAGCTTTCGCCCCACGCTGCAAAAGCCTTTGCAAATTGCCGTGATTGGCCGCCCCAATGCGGGCAAATCCACGTTGATCAATAAAATCTTGGGCTTTGACCGCCTGTTGACGGGGCCAGAGGCGGGGATCACCCGCGATGCCATTTCCGTGCGCGCCGATTGGATGGGCACGCCGATTAAAATATTCGACACCGCAGGTATGCGCAAAAAGGCACGGATCAACGAAAAGCTGGAAAAACTGTCTGTGTCTGACGGTATCCGCGCCGTGCGCTTTGCCGAGGTGGTTGTGGTGCTGCTGGACGCGGAAATTCCGTTCGAAGTGCAAGACCTGCGCATCGCCGATTTCGCCGAAACCGAAGGCCGCGCGGTGGTGATTGCAGTGAACAAATGGGATCTTGAGGGCGAAAAGCAGGAAAAACTGGCCGAGCTAAAGGAAATGTTCGAACGCCTGTTGCCGCAACTGCGCGGCGCGCCGCTGATTACCGTGTCGGGCAAAACAGGGCGGGGATTGGACCGTTTGCATGACGCGATCATCAAGGCGCATGAGGTGTGGAACCGCCGCGTGCCAACTGCCCGCCTGAACACTTGGCTGGGCGCGATGGTGGAAAGCCACCCACCGCCAGCCCCGCAAGGCCGCCGCATCAAGCTGCGCTATATGACCCAAGTCAAACAGCGCCCGCCGGGATTTATCGTGATGTGCAGCCACGCCGACGAGATGGCCGACAGCTACAAACGCTATCTGGTCAATGGCCTGCGCCAGCATTTCGACCTGCCCGGCACGCCCATTCGCCTGACATTCAGGGGGCAGGGCGATAAAAACCCATTCAAAAACCCCAAATTCCACACCCCAAGCCGTTTGCGCAAGCATATGGATGGCGGGTGGTCGAAGGAATAGGGGGGCTTTGCCCCCCCGTCGCTGCGCTCCTCCCCCCCAGGATATTTTCAGAGCAAGGAAGCAGGCAGATTTGGGCTATTTTGCGGCTTTGAACCGCAGCCAAGCCGTGCCTGCGGCCATGATCAGTGCTGCACCAGCGGCAACCATTGCAACCATCGGATAGTCACTGCGGTTGACCACCGCCACGGCAACAATCGCCCACACCACCGTGGCCCCGTAAACGGGCATCATCGGTTGGCGCGATTGGATGTACAGGGCAGCGGCGACCAGAACAGCCACCATCACAAGGGCGGCGGTGGGATGAGGCAGCGGCCCATATCCGCCCAGCATAATGCCGACCGACACCAATGACGCCGCACTGACCCAGCCTGCAAAAATGCCAAGCGGGGCCGATAGCATCCAGCGATCAACCCCCGTATCGGCGCGTAGAAACGCTGTTATGGCAAAAACCGCCATCATCAAAATAACTGCCGTGGCCAGCAGCGGGCTGGATGCAGCCAAGAATAGCCACAGGCTGCCCATCAACATCGCGCCGATCAGGGCAGGGCGGGTGATGCGCCACGCGGGGTGATCTGCGCGCGACCACAGCCCAAAGGCGGCGCTGGCCAGCAGCCACAGAAAAATCACCCCCCAAATCGAAAAGGCATATCCCGCCGGTTGCACCGCATGGCGTTCGATTGCGACAGGCAACTGCCCCGCCGCATAGCTGCGAAATTCGGGCGCAAAGGCGGGGGCTGCGGCGAACAGCAGGCCGATGATCAGCGTTAGGGCGGGGAGGATATATGTTTTGTTCATACCCCTATACGCGCGAAACGTGGACTTAGATCAACTGCCCATCTGCCGACAGCCGCGATTTGCCGCCCAGATACGGGTGCAAAGCGGCGGGAAGGTCAACCGATCCATCCGCCTGCTGCCCATTTTCCAAAACCGCAATCAGGCAGCGCCCCACGGCAAGGCCCGACCCGTTCAGCGTGGCGACAAATTCAGGCTTGCCTGCGGTTTTCACGCGCGCGTTCATGCGCCGCGCTTGGAACGTTCCACAGGTGGATACCGAACTGATTTCACGGTATTTGTTTTGCCCTGGCAACCACGCCTCTAGATCATGGGTTTTTTGCGCGCCAAATCCCATATCGCCCGTGCACAGAACAACTGTCCGATAAGGGATTTCCAGCGCCTCTAGCACGGCTTGCGCGCAGGCTGTCATGCGGTCATGTTCCGCAAGTGCCTGATCTGCCGCGCAGATGGTGACCATTTCCACCTTTTCAAACTGATGCTGGCGCAGCATGCCTGTTGTATCGCGCCCCGCAGACCCTGCTTCGGAACGGAAACATTGCGACAGGGCGGTCAGGCGCAGCGGCAGGGCAGATGCCTCTAACACCTCATTGGCCACGGTGTTGGTGAGGGTTACTTCAGATGTCGGGATCAGCCACCAACCATTGGTGGTTTGATAGCTGTCTTCGGCGAATTTGGGCAGTTGGTTGGTGCCAAACATCGCCTCTTCTTTAACCAGAACAGGCGTCCAAGTTTCCTGCAAACCATGCTGATTCACATGCAAATCCAGCATAAACTGGCCCAAAGCGCGGTGCAGGCGGGCAATCGCGCCGCGCAAAATTACAAACCGCGTGCCCGACAGTTTAGCGGCGGTTTCAAAATCTAGCCCTGCCTTGGCGGCGGGAATGTCGAAATGCTCGAGGGGGCGAAAATCGAAATTGCGGGGCGTGCCCCAAGCGCGAACTTCCACATTGCCGCCCTCATCCGCGCCAAAGGGAACCTCGTCCAGCGGCAGATTGGGGATGCGCATCAGCATATCGCGCAAGTCCACATCCTTTTGCGCAGCCTCTTCGGTTTTTGCGGTGATCTCGGCCTTCGACAGGGCAACTTCCGCCCGCAGCCGTTCAAATTCGGCATCATCCCCGCGCGCCTTTGCCGCACCCACGTCTTTGGCCGCCAGATTGGCCGCGGCCTGCGCGGTTTCGGCGGCCAAAATTGCCGCGCGCCGCGCATTGTCCAGCGCCAGAATATCGCCCGACTGCGCAGGCAATCCACGCCGCGCCAAGGCTGCGTCAAAAGCATCGGGAACGTCGCGGATGTATTTGATATCGTGCATGGGCCACCTTTGGTTTTGCGCCGTGATAATCCAATTGCGCGCGGCGCGAAAGGGCCTGCTGCCGAACGTTTGACCCAGCAAATGGTGCGATCTGATTTCGCCTGAAACCCGATGGGCAAACTTGCGCACTGATATGTGAATACCCATCTACGGTATGCGCGCACCACAGCGCCTTGCCTATCGCGGCCCACGCCTATAGGGTGCGCGCAAATGTAAACATTTGGGCCGCCCCTTGCGCGCGGCCCAGCAACCACAGGGATATGTTATGTTGATTACCCCCGCTTTCGCCCAAACTGCTGGTGATCCTGGCGCAGGCTCGGCCATCGCCTCTTTCCTGCCACTGGTCTTGATTTTCGCCATCATGTATTTCTTGCTGATCCGCCCGCAGCAGAAAAAGATGAAAGAGTTGAAAGCCATGATCGATGCGCTGCGCCGCGGCGATCAGGTGCTCACGGGCGGCGGCATTGTTGGCAAAGTCACCAAAGTGGGCGATGACAACACCATCGAAGTGGAAATCGCCACGGGCGTAACGGTGAAAATCATCAAAAGCACCGTTGTTTCGGTGATGAACAAAACCGAACCCGCAAAAGCGTAAAGAGCCCCTATCATGTTGATCATGCCGCTGTGGAAACGCACGATTATCGTGCTGATTGCGCTTTGGGGCATTGCTGCGGCAAT
>CAXNEP010000290.1:0-3760 GCA_964200865.1 Cypionkella sp.
GGGATCACATCGCCAAAGCGTTTTTGGTGCAGGGCAATCAGGCGGGTGCGGTGGCTGTCTTCCTCGGCGGCCATGCCATCGAACACGGCGGCTGATGCGGGGTAATCCCCGCGCAGGCGCTGGGCATAGCTGCGGTAGATGCGCGCGTCATCCTCTTCCGACGATATCGCAAGGGCAAGCACCTCTTGCGGGGACAAATCGGCAAAGCGGCGGCGGGTGGATAGGGCTGAGAGCATGGCGCACCAATATTTAGAATAGTTCTAAACTAGGCCCTGCGCGCAGATTTGGCAAGGCCGCTTTGGCGCGGATCAATTGCCAAACAGTTGTTCCAGCAGGGTTTGGAATTGCCCCTGATCTTGGCCCGTGCCTTGGCCGCCTTGGGGCGGGGCAATGGGCATAAGGGCGGCGTTCGGATCAACCGCGTTCGGGTCTGCGGCCATGGTGGGCGCGTTCGGGTCTGCGGTGGGGGCAGGGGGGATGCGCGGCTGAGGTATCAGCATATTCAGCGGCTTGGGCGGCAAGCCGTCATGCACCCGCACCATCACCTCGTGCCATATCTCGGCGGGGATGCCGCCGCCTGTCACGCCTGTGAGGGGTGAGTTATCGTCATAGCCCATCCACACGCCTGCCACATAATCGGCGGTAAAGCCGATGAACCATGCATCGCGCGCTGCCTGTGTGGTGCCCGTTTTGCCTGCCACCTGCCAGCCGTCCAGTTTGGCGCGCCCGCCTGTGCCCGCCTCGACCACTTGGGTCATCATATAGGTCAGGTATTGCGCGGCCTCGAGCGAGATTACCCTCTCGCCCATGCCGCCGCCTGCGCCCATCAGCGGCTCTGCCTCGCCCTTCAAAGACAACTCGCGCAGACCATAGGGCGTGACCGCCGTGCCGCCATTTTGAATACCTGCATAGGCCCCGGTCATTTGCAGCAGGGTCGATTCCGATGCCCCCAGCGCCAGCGCGGGGCCAGCGGCCATATCGCCCGTGATGCCAAAACCAGCGGCGACATTGCGCACGGCATCGCGGCTCATCGCTTCGGACACTTTCACAGCGGGGATGTTGCGGCTTTCGGCCAATGCTTGGGTCAGGGTCATCATGCCCTTATATTCTTCGTCGTAATTCTTGGGCGACCATGGGCCCGATCCTGGGATATTGATGGTCATCGGAATGTCTTCGACGTAATCGGCAGGCGACCAGCCCAGATCCATTGCGGCGGCATAGACAAAGGGTTTGAACGCGCTGCCCGTTTGGCGCAAGGCTTGGGTGGCGCGGTTAAAGCTGCCCGCATCTTGGGTATCGCGCCCGCCAACCATGGCGCGCACCGCCCCATCGGCAGACATGACCACAATGGCGACCTGCGCCTTTGAGCCTTCTTTCAGTTTGGTATCAAAGACGAATTTCAGCGCCTCTTCCGATTTTTTCTGCAAATCCACGTCCAGCGTGGTGCGCATGATCACGTCTTCTGTGGTGGCTGAAGTTAGAAAATCGGGGGCGGTTTCCATGACCCAATCGGCGAAAAAGCCGCCCGATTTGGACTGCGCTTCGGGCGACAGCACGGCGGGAAAACTGCGCGCCTCATCCGCTTCGGCGGCCGACAGATAGCCTTGTTCCTGCATCAGGCCAACAATCACATTTGCGCGGTCTTGGGCGCGTTGCAGGTTGTTGGTGGGGGCAAAGCGCGACGGGGCTTTAAGAAGGCCCGCCAGCATGGCCGCTTGGGCCGCGTCCACTTGGTTGGCGGAAATGCCGAAATAGCGCTGGGCCGCTGCCTCGAACCCCCTTGTCCCTGCGCCCAGATAGGCGCGGTTGAAATAGATCGTCAGGATTTCGGCCTTGGAATATTTCAATTCCATCGCGACGGCATAGGGAATTTCTTTCAGCTTGCGGTAAATTCCGCCGCCACGGCAGTCTTCCTCATACTCGGTTTCGGTTTTCCATGTGGCGGGATCGTATGGCACGCCAAGGCACAAAAGTTTTGCAACCTGCTGGGTGATGGTGGAACCGCCGTTGCCTTCCAAGGGGCCGCGCCCTTCGGACAGGTTGATGCGAATGGCCGAGGCGATGCCGCGCGGGGATACGCCGAAGTGCAGATAAAAGCGTTTGTCTTCGGTGGCGATGACGGCATTGCGCAGATGCTGGGATACGTCATCTGAAGTGATCTGCCCGCCAAAGGTTTCGCCCCGCCACGCAAAGACCTGATCGTTGCGATCCAGCAGCGTGACCGAGCCTTTGGCGCGGGCATCCAGCAGGGCGGTGACATCGGGCAGTTGGGCATAGAAATAAAGCACGATCGAGCCGAATACCAAGGCCCCCAAAATGCCAAAGCGCCACATCAGCCAGACAAAGATGCGCCAAAACGGGCGGATAAAAAACCACAGCACGCGCAAAATGATATTGCCCGAACCGCTGGCCTTGCGGGGAGGGGCTTTGCGCGGTTTTTTCGGGGTTTTGGGCGGGGGCGGGGGCGCTGCACTGCGGCGCGGCGCGGTGGGCGCGCCATAGCGGCGATCTGCCACCAAAGGGGGGCGACCCTGTCCGTTTGATCCTGCCATGCTGCGCTGCCTTTGGTTTCTTGTTTGCACCATCATAACCCGTTTTGCCGCGCTTGTGGAGACTCTGTGACGCTGATTCGCGCGCCCTTGTCGCACAACTTTTACGCTTAACCAAAAATTATCGCCTAAATTTTGTGCATTTTTATGCGATACACCTTTTTATGCCGCCCAAATCTTGTGCTGCGCCTGCATCATTGGCGTGATGGGTGAGAGGCCCCTAATGGGCCTGCGCGAAAGGGGTGCAACGTGAAGATGATCATTGCTGCCATAAAACCATACAAGCTGGACGAGGTGCGCGAAGCGCTGACCGCCGTCGGCGTGCGTGGCATGATGGTGACGGAAATCAAAGGCTTTGGCACGCAGTCAGGCCATACGGAAATTTATCGCGGCGCAGAATATGCCGTAAATTTCGTGCCAAAGATGCGGCTTGAATTGGTCGTATCAGATGCACTTGCCGATCAGGTGGTGGATACCATCACCAAAACCGCCCGCACGGGCAAAATCGGCGATGGCAAAATCTTCGTTCTTGACGTGGCAAGCGCATTGCGCGTGCGCACGGGCGAGACGGGCGACGAAGCGCTGTGATAGGGGGCAAAAGGAAAATCATGATGATAAAGAAACTACTTTCACTGGCGTCTGCGGGCCTTTTGGCCGCCGCGATGCCCGCCCTTGCGCAGGATGCTGCGCTGGTGCCTTACGTTTATGAAAAGGCCGTGCATGGCGGCGATATTGCATGGATGAGCATTTCGACCGTTCTGGTTTTGCTGATGACCGTTCCTGGCCTTGCGCTGTTTTACGGCGGTTTGGTGCGCACGAAAAACATGCTGTCGATGCTGACCCAAGTGTTCGCCATTTCGGCGGTGGTTTGCATTATTTGGGTTGTTTACGGCTATTCGCTGGCGTTTTCTTACGGCGGCGCGATGGACACCTATGTCGGCGGATTTAGCAAGGCGTTCTTGCAAGGTGTGGATGCCACAACGCTGGTGCCAACCTTTACCAATCGGGTTTGGTTGCCTGAATACACCTTCATCGCGTTTCAGATGACCTTTGCGATGATCACGCCTGCGCTGATCGTGGGTGCCTTTGCCGAGCGGATGAAGTTTTCCTCGCTGATGGTTTTCAGCATTTTGTGGGTGACCTTCATCTATTTCCCAATGGCGCATATGGTTTGGTGGTGGGGCGGCCCAGATTTCGTGGCCGAACAACAG
>CAXNEP010000291.1:0-3744 GCA_964200865.1 Cypionkella sp.
CACCTTATCAAAATTTGTTGAACCCTAGTCGCTGGTCACGGTGGCGGCAATCCCTTGCACCGCGCGGCAATCTGGCATCCTATGCGCCAACTTCAACCGCAAAGGTGCTATATGCAAAACCCAGTCCCGTTCTTCATCCATTCGCTGACCGCGCTGTCCAATTGCCTTGCCAAGGCCGAAGCCTTTGCCGAGGCAAAGCGTTTGAAACCCGAAGTCATCCCAAACCTGCGCCTTGTCGCCGATATGTTCCCCTTGGCCCGCCAAGTGATGATTGCCACCGATCACGCCAAAGGCGCGCCTGCGCGGCTGGCGGGCATAGAGGTGCCCAGCTTTGCCGATACCGAAACCACGCTGGAAGAGCTGCGCGCGCGCATCCAGAAAACGATCGATTTTCTGAAAACCATCCCCGAAACTGCGTTTGAAGGGGCCGATGCGCGCACCATCACCATCAAGGCTGGCCCGCGCGAGCTGACCTTTCCCGCGCTGCAATATTACAGCGGCTATGCTATCCCGAATTTCTATTTCCACATGACCACGGCCTATAACATTCTGCGCAGCAATGGCGTTGAGATTGGCAAGGTCGATTTCTTGGGCGCGTAACGCACCTATGCAGCGGGGTTAGCCCCGCTGCAAATCATCCGCCGCCGCCACGCGCGCGGCCATCATGCCCACAATGCCCAGCACAATTGCCAGCGTCAGATATGTGGCGCGATAGCCGATATGTTCGGCGACAAAACCGATGGTTGCGGGGGCCACCAAAATGCCCGTATAGCCCACCATCGTCACCGTCGAAATGCCCACACCAGCGGGCAGGCCTGGCCTATTTCCCGCCGCTGAAAACAAAATCGGCACCATATTTGCAACGCCAAGCCCCGCAATGGCAAAACCCAAAATCGCGAGTGGGGCCGTGGGCGACAGACCACCCATCGCCAGCCCCAGCGCGCCCAATGCTGCCGAAACGCGCAGTGTTTTGACCGCGCCATAACGATTGCGCACCAAATCCCCCGCAAAGCGCATCACCGCCATGGTTCCCGCGAAAAACGCAAAGCCAAGGCCAGATACGAACACCCCTGCACCCAATTCTTTCGATAGGTAAATCGCCGCCCAATCCAGCACCGCGCCTTCGGGCACCATCGAAAACAGCGCCATCGCGCCCAAAATCCACAGCCCCAAATCGCGGGTAATCAGTTTGGTTTTGGGCTTTGGCGCATCCTTGTCTTGGCTGGGCTGGGGCGCGTCTTGCATCACAAACCGCATCGCGCCCACGATCAAAAGCAAAGATACCCCGGTCACAATCAGCGACTGCCGCTCTGCCCCGATATGGGCGATCATCCACGCACCGCCCGCGCCGCCGACAAAGCCGCCAAGGCTCCAAAACCCATGGCTGGATGACATAATCGCGCGGCCAAGGCGGCGTTCAACCACCACGGCATTGGCGTTCATCGACACGTCCATACAGCCAATCACCGCCCCCATCAGCGCCATAAGCAGGGCCAGCAGCCACAGGCTTTGGGCGTGAACAACCAGTGCCAGCATGGGTGTTGCGGCCAACGCAAAGCCTGTTGCCACCCGCGCCGAACCAAAGGCCGCAATCAGCCGCCCTGCGTATAGCATCGCCCCCACAGCCCCAAGCCCAAGGCACAGGATCAACAGTCCCAGCACGCTTTCGCTGATGGAATGTCGGGTCAGCAATAGTGGAATCTGCGGTGCCCAAGCCCCCATGATAAAACCATTCACCGTAAAAAACGCCGCAATCGCCCAGCGGTTTGTGGGTGCCGAATACTCTTGCGCCATGATTATTCCTTTGAAAACTGCCATGCTGTAGACTGGGTGCGGCTTTGCCCCGCGGCCAGTTCGATACTGGGAAAGCCCGCTTTGTTTGGCGCGTCTGGCCAATTCTGCGCCTCAATCGCCACAGCGGCAAAGCCATCGTGGCGGCAATCATACAGTTGCACGGCGGCTTCGGTGGTTGATAGGCGCAGCATGACCCCGCTTGCTCCGCGCAGGGTCAACACCTCGCGCAGCGGTTCTTGCGTACGGCCAAGGCAAAAGCTGTTATCCAACGGTGGTTTTTGCGGCGCAATGTTTCGCAGTGAGCGAAAATCAAAATCTGTGCTCGTTATATCGACAATCTCGCCCGTGGGGACAAATTCGCTGTCCGTCGGCAGGTAGTGATCTGCGGCCAGTTGTATGCTGTGGCCCGCATAATCTGCGCTGCCGTCAAGGTTCCAATAACTGTGATTGGCCACGTTCCACAGGGTTACGGCATCGGTTGTCACGCCCACATCCATCTGCAAGCGCGCGCCGTCTAGGGTAAAGCGCGCGGTCACATCGCGGTTGCCCGCAAAGCCGCCCATACCATCGGGCAAATGCAGCGCAAGGGTCAGCGCGCTGTCACTGACATCAGCAATATCCCAAACCTGATGCTGCGCTCCCGTGCTGCCAGAATGCAGCACATGTTTGCCCAAAAAGTTCCTTTCAAACTGCGCGGTCTGCCCGCCAACTTGTGCAGTTGCGCCCGTCAATCGGTTGACCACTGGCGCAATCAGGCTGCCATAATAGCACATCGCACCTTCGGCATCGGCAACGTTTTGGGTGGCGATCGTCAGATCATAGGGCACCCCATCCAGCCGCACCGATTGCAGCGTGGCCCCCAGCGTCAGCACCGCTACCTGCATCTTTTCGCTGCGCAGAATAACCCGCTGTACCAGTGCACCCGCAGCGGTTCTGCCAAACTCTGTGATCTGCGTCATCTTAGCCCCTAAAACGATTTAGGGGCAAATTGACGGGCTAATCCCAAAAGGTCAAGCGCCCGAAAGACATCCCGTAAGCGCGGCGGTTAAATTGCGCAGCACATCGGTATAGCTGGTGGGCGAGGGGTTTAGCATTGCGCCTGCGGGGTCTAATGCCGCGCCCGCTTTCACCGCTGTGCCTGCTGTCAGTTGCAGCAGCAAATCGGCATCATGCTGCACTTCGGGAAAAACGCAAACCACGCCATCTGCGATCGTGCTTTGTACTTCGCGCAGATGGGATGCACCCGCCGCGCTGGCATCGCCCATGGCAACCGCGCCCTGATAGTTTAGGTCGTAATGTGCGGCGAAATACTGATAAGCATCGTGATAGGCAACAAAGCCCTTGTCTTTGACGGGGGCAATTGCCGCCGAAATCTCGGCGTCCAGCGCCGCAACCTCGGCTTTGGCGGTTGCAGCATTTGCAGCATAGGTTGCAGCATTTGCACTGTCTTTGGCCGACAAGGCCGCCGCAATTGCGTCCAGCCACGGCGCCGCATTTTCGGGGTTCAACCATGCATGTGGGTCTGTGCCGCTGTGGTCGTGATCGTGGTCATCGCCGTGGTCATCGGCGGCACCAAATTCCAACAGCGCAGTGCCCTTCACCGCCAACAGGGGCAGTGAAGCCATCTCCCCCGTTGCCCCCTCTAGCGCCCGCTCCATCCACGGGGTCAGCTCTGGGCCAATCCATACGGCCACATCGGCGCTGGCAATATCGCGCATTTGGCTGGGGCGCAGTTGAAAATCATGTTCATCCGCGCCCTTTTCCAGCAGCAAAACTGGCGCGCCCAGATCGCCCATCACCTGCGCGACCAGACCGTAAACGGGCGGAATATCGGTGATCACGCGCGGCACTTCGGCCAGCGCAGGCAGGGGCAGCATGGACAGAATGGATGATATGATATAACGCATCACTTTCGGTCTTTCTTTTGGGTTGGCCGTGATCTATATGTTA
>CAXNEP010000292.1:0-3740 GCA_964200865.1 Cypionkella sp.
CTCTGCCTGCTTCCTTGCTCCGCAAATATCCTGCGGGGGGAGGCTGCTAAAGCCAAAGCTTTAGCAGCCCGGGGGGGCGCAAAGCCCCCCTTTTCAGTCAAAGAAACCAGCGCCGGCACGGCCCAGCAAGTCATCGGCCAAGGCCACACCAATGGCCGCGCCATCTGCCGCTTTGCCGCGCAAATCCCCTGCAATCACGCGGCTGCCATCGGGGCGCAGCAACTCGCCGCGCAGCCACAGATCATCGCCGTCCAGCACCGCAAGCCCTGCAATTGGCGTCTCGCATGACCCGTCCAGCCGCGCCAAAAACGCGCGTTCAGCCGTCAGTTGCAGGCCCGTAGGACCGTGGTGAATGGCGTCCAGCATCGACTTGGCACGCGCGTCCACGCTGCGCCGTTCAATGCCAATCGCGCCCTGCGCCACGGCAGGCAGCATTTGGCCCAAATCAATCGGCCCGCGCGCGTGATGCGCCATGCCCAATCGGTTCAGCCCCGCCATCGCCAAGAACGTGGCATCGGCCACACCATCGGTCAGTTTTTTCATCCGCGTTTGCACATTGCCGCGAAATTCGACCAAATGCAGATCGGGCCGCTTATGCGCCAGTTGCGCGCGCCGCCGCAGGCTGCTTGACCCCACTTTTGCGCCCTTTGGCAAGGCCTCGAGACTGGGAAATGCTGGCGAGACAAAGGCATCGCGCACATCTTCGCGCGGCAGATAGCAGTCCAATATCAACCCATTGGGCTGCACCGTGGGCATGTCTTTCATCGAATGCACGGCAATATCGATATCGCCTGCCAGCAGCGCCTCTTCAATCTCGCGGGTGAAAAGGCCCTTGCCGCCAATGTCTTTCAGCGCGCGGTCAAGGATCAGGTCGCCCATCACCTTGATCACCACAATTTCAAAGGCCGTTTCGGGCAGATCAAAGGCAACCATCAGGCTGCGGCGGGTTTCATGCGCCTGCCACAGTGCCAGCGGCGAGCCGCGCGTGCCAATGCGAAAGGGTGCGTCGGGGGTGGGAAACTGTATATCCATGCCGCAGATTAGCCAGCGCGCGCAACGGCTTCAACCCCCTTGCAGCAGCGCCGCGCCTGCAAAGAAATTCCCAGTTGCGCTGTTTCGATCAGCGAAATACCATTGCGCAACTTTACAAAAGGCAGGTGTCTATGCCCACACCAGACCCAGACGCGCCAACCCAGCGCATTTTGGCCATCACCGAAATGATCGCCGAACGCGGGCCTATCACTTTGGTCGAACTGACCGCGGCCCTGCCCTTTAGCCGCGCGGCCATTTGGCGCGCGGTGGATACGCTGCGCCTGCAAGGCTGGGTGCGAATGCGGGCGGGGGACAATGCGTTTGAGATGCGCCGCGAATTGGCCGATCGTTTTTCCCGCGGCCATCACAGCAGCCCCGAGGTCGAGGCGATTGCCCCGATCCGTGACCGCATTATGGGCTTTGGCCCCCTGCACATAGAACTGGGCGGATTTACCGATACAGGCGTGTTTCGCGTATTGGAAAGCACGCGCAAATCCTATTACGCAGGCCAGTTCAGCGTGCCATCACTGGTCGATGATGATCTGGCCATTGCTGCCCAACTGACCATTCCGCCGCCCAGCTTGGTGCTGCATTTGCGCGCCTTTATGGTCAGCGCGCGCGATGATGAACGCCGCGTGATCACATCGGGCGAACATGGCCGCCTGATCGCAAAGCTGCGCGATGTGGGCCATATTTGGCAAGAAGACTACAGCGGCATTGCCATGGCCTTGCCCGAATTTCGCGGCTTTGCCCTGCGCGCTGAATTATGGCGCGTCGGCAAAGGCGACATCGCGCGGTTTCGCGCGCAGATGGAGGCATTTTTGGCCCAGCAGCGCGGGTACTTCCCCGCTGCAAATCCGCTGCAAGGCGATTATGCGGTTAACCCCAAGGTGCCATCTTCGGATAGGAAAGCATAGCCATAGGGGGGCAGGCTAAGGGTGCCCGCGGTCAAACTGGTCAAATGCGGCCCCATCAGCGCCGCTTGGCCGCGCAGGCGCAGCTGCACGGGGCTGGCCGAAAGGTTGAACACACAGCTTAGGCTTACGCCGTTGTACTGGCGGCGCAGGGCGAAAATTGGTTCGGGCAGATCAAAGACCTGCGCGCTGCCAAAGCGCAGGGCAGGCGTTGTGCGGCGCAGGGCAAGGGCCGCGCGATAGGCATTCAGCACCGATCCCTCCCCTTGGCCATCCAGCGCGGCGCGCAGTTGCGCAGGTTTCACAGGCAACCACGGCTCGGCGGTGGAAAAGCCACCAAAGGGCGCGTTATGGGCCCAAACCATTGGGGTGCGGCATCCATCGCGGCCTTTGTTTTCGGGCCAAAAATCGATATAGCCCAAATCGCGCAATTCGTGAAATTCAATATCGGTTTCCGTCTGGCCCAATTCTTCGCCCTGATAAATCCCCAGCGTTCCGGGCAGCGAGACCAAAAGGTTGATCGCTTGGCGCGCGACCGCGTTTGTATCGCCGCCCGCAGGCGTCCAGCGGCTGGCGTGGCGCATCACATCATGGTTGGAAAACGACCAACAGGGCCAACCATCAGGCGCGCCCGTTTGAAAGTCACGGATACATTTGGCAAAATGCGCCGCCGTGTAATCAGGCCCCAGCATGGCAAAGGAATAGGCCATATGCAGGCGTTTTTCACCCGACGTGTATTGCCCCATCAGGCCAATCTGCCGCGCCTCGCTATCGCCCACTTCGCCGACCAATGTGCGCGCATCATAGGCATCGACCAGCGCGCGAATGCGTTCCAAAACCGCCAGATTTTCGGGCTGCGATTTGGAATATGCGTGGTCTTGCGCCTCGTACGGGTTGATCGGAAAGCCCTTTGGCCCCAGCGGGGCTGGGCCGTTGTCGCGCAGCTGTGCGTCATGGGTGTAGAAATTGACCGTATCCAAACGGAACCCATCCACCCCGCGTTCCAGCCAAAAGCGCATCGTCTCCAGCAGAGCATCCACCGCATCCGCGCAATGAAAATTCAAATCGGGCTGCGAGGTTAGGAAATTATGCAGATAATACTGGCGGCGGCGCGGATCAAACATCCACGCACTGCCTCCAAAAACCGAAAGCCAATTGTTCGGCGGGCCGCCATCGGGTTTTGGGTCTGCCCAAACATACCAATCGGCCTTGGGGTTTGTGCGGTTGGCGCGGCTTTCACTGAACCACGGGTGCTGATCGGATGAATGCGAAATCACCTGATCGATGATCACCTTTAGGCCCAAATCATGGGCGCGCGCCAGCAGCGCATCAAAATCATCCATCGTGCCGAACAGCGGGTTTATGCCTGTATAATCAGACACATCATACCCCATATCGCGGTCGGGCGAGGTGAAGAATGGCGACAGCCAAATCGCATCAACGCCCAAATCTGCCACATGCGAAAGGCGCTGGGTGATACCTGGCAAATCGCCAATGCCATCGCCATTGCTGTCTTGAAAGGATCGCGGGTAAATCTGGTAAATTACCCCGCCGCGCCACCAATCTTGATCCATCATCCCCCCCGCACTGCCATTCAAACTGCTTGCACATTCTGCCCACGATTTGCAAGCAAGGCCGCACTAGGGCAGGTTAGAATAGTCAAAACGCGTGAAATCTGCGCCCCACCCCTGCCCCGTTAAATCCATCGCAAACATGCCAATGAAAGCGCCCGTAAAGCTGGCATGTTCGCCCGCGCCGCCCTCGTCTGAAATCAGCGAGGCATCAAGCGGCGCA
>CAXNEP010000293.1:0-3716 GCA_964200865.1 Cypionkella sp.
TGCGCGCCTTTTCTGCAACCGAGGGCGAGGTAGAATTGCTAACCCCCGAAGATGGCGTTTCGGCTGGTCAGGCCTGCGTATTCTACCAAGAAAACAGCAGCCGCGTTTTGGGCGGCGGCTGGATCTGGCGCGGACTCTGAAACAGGCCAGAGACTGCCTGCTTCCTAACTCTAAAAATACCTTGGGGGGAGCGCAGCGGGGGGCAAAGCCCCCCTTCCCTACCCCCTCCGCCCGCGCCGTTCGCGTTTTGGGTCACCAGAGGTATCGCCAGTTCCATCCGAGGCCGACGAAAACGCGCCGAGTTTGCTGGCAATGTCATCCAAACTGGGCGGCGTGCCTTTGGGGGTTTCTTCCAGCGCGCGGCGCATGGCGCGCAGATGCTCGGGCATGGTGCCGCAGCAGCCGCCGATAATGCGCGCGCCCGCGTTGCGCGCCATCACGGCATATTCGCCCATCAGCTCGGGTGTGCCATCATAATGGATATGCCCATCGTGGTATTTCGGAATGCCCGCATTGCCCTTGGCAATCACGGGGCGCTCGGTGCCTGCGGTGATAAAGCCCATCACCGTGCGCATCAGATCCGACGATCCCACCCCGCAGTTCGCGCCAAAGGCCAGCGGTGGATAAGCCAGCTTTTCGACCATTTCGGTCATCGCGGCCGATGTCACGCCCATCATGGTGCGCCCTGCGGTATCAAAGCTCATCGTGCCGCACCATGGCATACCTGCCAGCTTGGCAGCCTCGGCAGCGGCGGCATATTCTTCGGGGGCGGAAATGGTTTCCACCCACAGCACATCTGCGCCGCCCTCTTTCAGACCTTCGGCCTGTTCGTGGAACATCTCAACGGCCACGGCATGGGTCAGTGTGCCCATCGGTTCAAAAATCTCGCCCGTGGGGCCAACCGACCCTGCCACCACCACTGTGCGGCCTGCGGCATCGGCAATCTCGCGGCCAATGGCTGCGCCAACGCGGTTTAACTCGCGCACACGGCCCTGCGCGCCGTGCAGTTTCAGGCGGCTGGCATTGCCACCAAAGGTGTTGGTCAGGAAAATGTCCGACCCCGCCTCGACAGCATTTCTATACAGGGTGCGAATGTTCTGCGGCTGATCGACGTTCCAAAATTCGGGCGGCTCGCCTGATGACAGGCCCATGTTGAACAGATTGGTGCCCGTGGCCCCATCTGCCATCAGCCAATCGCGGCTTTCCAGCAGTTTCGATAGCGCATCCTGTGCCATTCTGGCCCCCTAATTGGACGAAATCTTGGTCTTTCCATGCCAGATTGCAACTGGCAGAGCAAACCGTTTGTCGCGCGAGGCGGCAATTTTCGCAACTTCTTCTGGGATTGCGCCCAATTTGCGCGGAAATGCCACGGCCCGCGCGATTGAGGCGCTTGCAACCAGAAGTTCGGGCCAGCCCCGCGCGCAGATATAGCGCGGCTGCCATTTTGGGGCAAAAGCCTCTTTAAACTGGCGCAGACCATGGCCCGCATCTAGGCGCGCCAGCCGCGCCAAGGGCCTGATTTGGCGCAGCGCCCACGCCGCGCGGCCTGCCATAAAGGCGGTTTCAGGGGCTGCGGCCAGCGACAGACGGGGCACGCCGAGTGCGCCAGCATCGCGCAGCGCCGCAACAATCATTGCATGCATCGCGCCGTCGGGCAGGGTGTTCTCCGACCGCATCAAATCCAGCGCCCATTCCTGCGCACTGGTGTGAAAGCTGACAAAGCCAAGGATTACGCCACCCACCTGCGCCACATAGACGCGCTGGGTTTCGATATAGCTTGCGCTAAAGCGCCCCATGGAAAAACCACGCTCCCCCCCATGCAATCGCGCCCAGTTTTGCGCAATTTCGGCAAGCCGCGCCATGGGAAGCAGGTCTTGCCCAACATGGGCCACCACAACCCCCGCAGCATCTGCGCGGCGCAATTTGCGGCGCAGCGCGGCGCGGGCAGGTGTGTTCAGATCAAACGTTGCTGGGGCTACCACTGCCTCGCGCGCGATGCGTACCGCCCGCAACCCCGATGTGCGCGCGCGTGCGGCGGTGCGGGTCGATACCTTATATAGGGCAGGAATTCGGCCCGTGGCCTGCGCCATGTTCTCGATCATTTCAAGTGGCTTATCGCGCGAAGATGCAGCGCCTTTTCCAAATATGGGGTCAAGCAACCCCACCAAGACATGCCCGCGCGGGGCCACCATCCAGCCACATCCGCCACCAGACAGAAACCGATGTTCCCCCTGCGCCAGAAGGCCATATTCAGCAGGCGCGCGCGCCGCGCTCGCAAAGGCGCAGCATTGCACATCGCCCAGCAATTGCGCGGGCGGCGCGGATGTGCGGGGGCGCGGCCCGCGTATCGCAACTGCAGCGCCCAAAAGCGCGGGCAGCACAAAATAGGCCAACCGCCAGCACAGCACAGCCGCCAAAAGCGGTGCCTCTGGCACATGCGGCAGCAGCGCCAATAATGACAGTTCAAACGCGCCAATCCCGCCCGGCGTGCCCGACAAAAGGCCCGCGCCGTAGGCGAGCAGAAACGCAGGCAGCAGAACGGCCAAAGATAGGCCCAGATCGGCGGGCAGCAGCACATATAGGGCACAGGCCGCCGCCAGCGTGTCTACCGCGCACAGCAGGGCCAGCGCCAAAATCGTGCGCAGATTGGGCCAGCGAAACGGCGCGCGCGGTGCAAACACGCACAGCGCGGTGGCCAGACCCGCCGCGCCCAGCACCGCCCAAGCAAAGCCCGAATATCCGCCCATGCCAAATGTTAGCACCGCCACGGCGGTGACAACGGCCCAGCCCGCCAGAAACGACAGCGCGACCGCCACGGTGATGCGCGAGGCGAGCCAAAACGACTGATCTGGCAACATCCGCCAGCGCAAAATCGCCCCTGTGATCACGCCCAGCCCGATGGTCTGGCTGACCGCAATCGCGCTGATCCCAGCGGCGCGTGCCGCGCGCACATCAACCCCCGTTTCAAAATGGCGATGCAGCACCACGTCATATTGGCCCACCGCCCAAAAGGCAGCCGCTGTCAGCGCCAGCGCCCCCGCCCAAGCAAAGGGGGACACAAGCCCGACGGCGGCCCAAGTGGCGCTAAAATCAACTTCCGCCAAACGCTGGGCGAGCAGGCCGACGAACAGCGCCGAAATGGCTAACATAATAAAAAGGCGCGTCAGTTGCCCATTTAGGGGCATTTTGCGGCCTGTTTTGGGGGGCACTTGCGCGAAATCGGGCTCGTCCGCGCCAAAAACATCGTCCAAATCCGTCTCTGCCGCCAGCGCATGCATTGCCGCCCGCTGCCCCTGCCCAAACCCAAACCCCATACGCGCCCCCGCTGACCTGAACGCCTAGATTAGCGCAGCACGGCAAACAGCCCGTTAAGGTTTAAAATTTTAACGAAATCTCGCCCAAGCAGCGCCGCCAGCCGCCCAAGGGATAAAATCCACTTGACCCCGCGCGCGGGGCGGTGAAAACGGGTGCAGCAAGCAAAGGGGTGCTATGGGCACGGGTGTTTTAACAGTGGATTTGGATGCCATCGCGGCCAATTGGCGCGCGCTGGATCGGGCATCGGCATCGGGCGTGCAAACGGCGGCTGTGGTCAAGGCCGATGCCTATGGCCTTGGCGCGGCGCGGGTGGCGCGCGCCTTAGCCGCCGCTGGTGCGCGGCGCTTTTTCGTGGCCACCGCGGAGGAAGGCGCAACCCTGCGCCAAAGCCTGGGGCCTGG
>CAXNEP010000294.1:0-3708 GCA_964200865.1 Cypionkella sp.
TTTTTGGGCTGGCCTGCAAAGCGTGGGAGCGGCAGGGTGTCACCACCCCCGCCAACCTGCGCGCTATCATCCCGCATTACGCGCCCCTATTTGCGGCGATGAAATGGGAGATGGCGCCGATTTAGCCCGAGCCAGCTTTAAAGTTCGCCGGCTTTAACCTGTGCCTTTTGCCAAGGACAGAGATTTGACAATGGCAAAGCAGGTTTGACCCATGTCCAGCCCCATGGAAGCCCATGATCGCTGGGTGATACGGGCGCGGATTGTGGCATTGCCAGCGCGCAAGCTGACCATCACCGCGCCGCCACTTTGCGCCTCAACCCCGCAAATTTCGCCGCGCAGAATGTTCAATGCAGACAGGTCGCTGGGCTGGCTGCGCGCCAGCATCACATCGCCCGAATTGATGCGCAGCATATACGATGTGCCAATGGCCGCGTTGATTTGCGGCACAAACACATGCCCCGCCTCGGTGGCAAGTTCGGTTAGCCCGTCTGGATGATGGCCGATAATGCGCGCGGGCAGCATGGTGCTGGCATTCGCGCCCATAACATCGGCGCGTCCGAAAATGTCATCGACGCTGCCCATGGCGACAACGCGCCCGCCTTGCAGCGCAACCACTGTGGTGGCTAGCCCTGCCACCTCGGGCACCGAATGGCTGACATAAATCATCGGAACAAGCGCCGCATCGCGCAGGGCGGCGAAATAGGGCAATATCTCGGCGCGTCGGGCTTCGTCGAGCGCGGCGAGTGGCTCGTCTGCAAGGATCATATCGGGGGCAGATAGCAGCGCACGGCCGATGGCGACGCGCGCCGCCTCGCCCCCTGACAGGGCCGAAGGGCGGCGGTGCAGAAGGTGGCCGATGCCTAATAAATCGCAGGTATCGTGCAGGCTGGGGCCAAGCCTGTGCTTGCCTGCAAACCAGCGCCCATAGGTCAGGTTTTGCTGCACGTTTAGATGCGGAAACAGCCGCGCGTCTTGAAATATCACGCCCATGCGGCGGCGGTGGGCGGGCAGGTTTACCCGCGCCACGCTGTCAAACAGCGGGCGCGATTCGCAGATGATCTGGCCCTGATCGGGGCGGATCAGTCCCGCTATGGCATTGATAACCGATGATTTTCCGCAGCCCGATGGGCCGAACAAAACGGTCACGCCCATGGGCGCGGTAAACTGCACATCCAGCGCAAACGCGCCCAGCTGCGCCTTGATGTCCACATGCAGGCTCATGCCCCGCGCGCCCATACTGCCGCGCGCCGCGCCACCCATTCCGATGCAATCAGCGCCGTCATCGCAATGACAATAGACAAAATCACCAACCGCAGCGCGCCTTGCCCGCCATCTGGCGATTGCAAAAAGACATAAATCGCCGAAGGGATGGTTTGCGTCTGCCCAGGAATTGCGCCAACAAAGGTGATGGTTGCGCCAAATTCGCCCAAGGCTTTGGCAAAGCCAAGGATCGCGCCTGCGATGATGCCAGGCAGGGCCAGCGGCAAGGTGATGGTGGCGAAAACCCAAACGGGCGCCGCGCCCAATGTGGCCGCGCTGTTTTCAATCCGCGCGTCAATCGCCTCGATCGACAGGCGGATCGCGCGCACGATCAGCGGAAAGGCCATTACGGCGGCGGCTAGGGCCGCGCCCGTCCAATGAAAAGACAGCACAATGCCAAAGGTCTGCTCCAGCCAAGCGCCCAAAACCCCGCGCCGCCCAAAGACGCGCAGCAGGATATAGCCCGTCACCACAGGCGGCAGGATTAGGGGTAGGTGCACAATCCCGTTCAGCAGGGATTTGCCCCAGAAAGACCACCGCGCCAGCGCATAGGCCGCTAGCAGCGCCAAGGGTAGGCTGGCGAGGGTCGCCCATGCAGCCACTTGCAGCGACAGGCGCACCGCCTGCCATTCATCTGGGCCAAGCCAGCTTGCCGCGCCCGTCATTTCAAAACCATAAACCCAGCGTCTTGCCAGATTTCGCCCGCCTGATCTGATGACAAAAAGGCCAAGAAATCTGCCGCGACCGCGCTGGTGCTGGCCGAGGTCAGGGCCGCAGGGTAGGTGATGGGCCGATGGCTGCTTGCGGGGAATGTGCCAATCATGGAAACCTCCGCCGCGCCTTTGGTATCGGTTGCATAGACTATGCCCAAAGGGGCCTCGCCCATGCTGACAAAATTCAGCGCGCCTGCGACGTTTTCGGCCTGCGCCACTTGGGCGGAAATCCCGTCCCACAGGCCCAGCGATGTCAGCGCCTGTTTGCCATATTGGCCCGCGGGCACGCTATCGACCAGCGCCATTGCCAATTTGCCGCCCCCAAGCAGCGCCGCCAAGTCTAGGTTTTCGTCCAGCGTCACAGGGGCCGCGCCCGCGCCGTGGGCGATCAATACCAAGCTGTTGCCTAAAATATCGCGCCGTGTGCCCGCGCGAATGTCGCCGCTTTCGTCGAGCTTATCCATCCACTCGACCGAGGCCGCGATAAACACGTCCGCAGGCGCGCCTTGGGCAATTTGATTGGCCAGCGCCGAGGTGCCTGCAAAGGAATAGGTTAACGTATGGCCCGACTGCGCAGCCCAAACATCGCCCACAGCGGTTAGGGCCGACTTTAGGCTAGCAGCGGCGAAAACTGTGACGGTTTCGGCAATGGCCTGCATCGGGGCTAGGGAAAGGGCGGCGGCAAAGATCCAGCGGGCAAGGGGCATGAATTCGGGCTTTTCGGTTTAGGGCTGCGCCAGAGATATATTTCTTGAAATATATCGCGCAGCGCCCAAAACCCTGCAAGCGATATTTTCAGTCCGATATATCGGATAGTTTGGTCGCCAGTTCCCGAAGGGCGGCATCACCCGCGTCCAAAGCTGCGTCCTGCACGCGGTTATATAGCGCCAATACCCGCTCCCCCTCATCCGTTAGGGCCGCGCCGCCCCCCTTGGCCCCGCCGCGCGCCATGGCCACCAAGGGGGATGAAAACATCGCGTTCATCGCCTGCACCAAATCCCAAGCGCGCTTATAACTCATCCCCATCTCGCGGCCAGCGGCAGCGATAGAACCTGTACGCTCAATGCCTGCCAGCAAATCCGCCTTGCCTGGCCCAAAAAACCGCGCCTCGTCAAAGACGATGCGGATGCGTAGGCGGGGGTTTGCGGCGGGGGCCATTACGGGCAGCGCAGCGTTCAGGCGTTTACATCGACAACAACGCGCCCCTTCACCTCGCCCTTCAAAATGGCCGCGCCAAGGGCGGGCACATCTGCAAGCGTTGCGGGCAGGATCATCGCGTCTAATTTATCCATCGGCAGGCTGGCCGCGATGCGCGCCCAAGCCCTTTGCCGCGCGGCAAAGGGCTGCATCACGCTGTCAATTCCAAGCAGGTTTATACCGCGCAGCAAAAACGGAATGACAGATGCAGGCAGGCCTGCCCCGCCTGCAAGGCCAACTGCGGCAACCGATGCGCCGTATTTCATTTGCCCCAGCACCCGCGCCAGCATGGCCCCGCCTACGGCGTCCACGCAGCCTGCCCAAGCTTCGGCTTCAAGGGGGCGCTTGACGGTTTCGGCCAAATCGGCGCGCGCAATGATCCGCCCCGCGCCAAGGTTGCGCAGATAGTCTTCCGTATCTGGCCGCCCCGTTACAGCGGCCACTTGGTAACCCATCGCCGCCAGCAGCGCGACCGCGACGGATCCGACACCGCCCGCGGCACCAGTCACCAAAACCTCGCCCTGATCGGGGGTTAGAC
>CAXNEP010000295.1:0-3703 GCA_964200865.1 Cypionkella sp.
CATTTGCTATACGGGCGATATGCTGGATCCAAATCGTTCCAAATACGATCTGAAATATTACGTCAGCCGCGCGCAGGAACTCAAATCGGCTGGCGCGCATGTGCTCGGGCTAAAAGATATGGCGGGGCTACTTAAACCCGCCGCAGCGCGCATTCTGGTCAAGGCGCTAAAGGACGAGGTGGGCCTGCCCATCCACTTCCACACGCATGACACATCGGGCGCGGCATCGGCCACGGTGCTTGCCGCCGCCGATGCAGGCGTTGATGCCGTTGATCTGGCGATGGATGCGTTTTCGGGCGGCACCAGCCAAGTCTGCATGGGATCGGTTGTAGAAGCCTTGCGCCATACCCCGCGCGATACTGGGCTGGACATTTCCGCCATCCGCGCGATTTCCGATTATTGGGAAGGCGTGCGTGGTGGGTATGCTGCGTTCGAATCTGGCCTGCCCGCGCCTGCATCGGAAGTGTACTTGCACGAAATGCCAGGCGGGCAATTTACCAACCTAAAGGCGCAGGCGCGGTCCTTGGGGCTGGAAGAACGCTGGCCCGAAGTGGCCCGCGCCTATTCCGATGCCAACCAAATGTTTGGCGATATCGTCAAAGTCACCCCATCGTCCAAAGTGGTGGGCGATATGGCGCTGATGATGGTCGCCCAAGGGCTGACCCGCGCGCAGGTCGAAGACCCCGAAGTTGACGTGGCTTTCCCCGATTCGGTGGTAGACATGCTGAAGGGCAATCTGGGCCAGCCCTTTGGCGGCTGGCCGCAGGGCATTTCCCAAAAGGTGCTTAAGGGCGAGGCGGCGCTTACCACCCGCCCCGGCGCAGGCGTGCCAGCGGTCGATTTTGAAGCCGTGCGCGCCAAAGTGTCGGCAGAACTGGGCGGCGTTAAGATCGACGACGAAGATTTGAACGGCTATCTGATGTATCCCAAAGTCTTTCTCGATTACATGGGGCGGCACGAAGCATACGGCCCTGTCCGCACCCTGCCCACGCGCACCTTTTTCTATGGCATGATCTCGGGCGAAGAGATTTCTATCGAAATTGACCCCGGCAAAACGCTGGAACTGCGCCTACAAGCCGTGGGCGAGACGCAGGATGACGGCGATGTGAAAGTGTTCTTTGAACTGAACGGCCAGCCCCGCGTCATCCGCGTGCCCAACCGCGCGGTCAAGGCCAAAACCGCCGCCAAACCCAAGGCGCAGGAAGGCAACCCCGCCCATGTCGGTGCCCCAATGCCAGGATCGATTGCATCGGTTACCGCTGTGGCAGGGCAAAAGGTGCTGCCGGGTGATTTGCTGCTGACGATCGAGGCGATGAAGATGGAAACAGGCATCCACGCCGACCGCGCGGGCGTTGTCAAAGCCGTCTTTGTTCATGCGGGCAGCCAGATTGAGGCGAAGGATTTGCTGATTGAATTGGAATAGGCGCGCAGGCGCCTAGGCCAATTCCAACGTGCCCTTCAGCCAAGGCCATTCGTCTAAGGCAGGGGCAATCACCCGCGTCTGGATCAACCCGCGCATTTGGGTTGCGATCTGCGCGGGAATATCGCGCAGCACCCCTTCGCGGGCAATCAGAGACAGGCGGCGCGACAGGGGGGCAAAGGGCAATGGCGCAGCCGTTACCCCTGCGTGAAACCGCGATCCGTGGTGCAGGGCAAGGGGCGGCAAAATCGTCCAGCCCTGCCCGCCCGCCACCATCGCCAATATCGCGCGGTAACTGTCCAGTTCGAACCGATGCGCAAGGCGAATGTTCTGCCGTGCCAAATGTGCCGCAATTTGGCGGCCCATCACATGGCGTTCGGTATACTGGATCAGCGGCAAATCCGCGCCTTCCTGCCCTTTGGGGTAAATCGCCATAAAGGGTTCGCTCATCAGCGGATGCACTTCGCGCCACGCCTCGAACGTGCCTTCGGGGCCCATATCGGTGACCACCACAATATCCAATGCGCGGGTTTCCAATTGATCCAGCAGGCGGTGGCTGGCCCCTGTTTCCAGCAAAAACCGACAGCCCTTTAGGTCCTGTGCCAAATGCGTCAGCAATTGCGGCGTGACCTCGGCATCGAAATCTTCGATCATACCCAGCCGCAGCGTGGTCAGGCCCGACAAATCGGCCATCGCCAAATCGGCGCGCGCTTCGGCCTCCGCATTCAGGATAACCTGCGCATGGCGGCGAAACATCGTGCCTGCGGGGGTTAAATGCAGCGGACGGGTGGCGCGGTCAACCAACATGGCCCCCATTGCCGCCTCGACCACCGCCAATTGCTGACTAATCGCCGAAGGGCTAACCCCCAGCCGTTTGGCAGCCCCCGAAATTGTGCCCTCGTCCGCCACGGCCAAGAACACCTCGATCCCCCACAGCGTCACGCGCCCCGTCGCAGGTTGCGCCATAGCTACAGCTTGGACAGTTTGTCTTGCAGCGCGGCGAATTGCTTTTTGATCTCGGCCAGTTCTGCGGCTGCATCACTGGACCCCGCGCCATCGCCGCGCGGCGCATCCGCGGGCTTATCCTCGCCGCCGCCCCAACCTGGCACGCCCGCCATCATGGTTTTCATAAACGCCTCTTGCTGTTTGCGCATCAAATCAAACCCCGGCATCGCCGCCATCGGGTTTGGAATGGCGTTCATATTTTCAATCACCTTGGTCTGCCCATCGCGCAGCATCTCGAAACTTGCGGCCAAAAACTGCGGCACGACCGATTGAATATTGGTGGTATAGCTGCGCACCAAATCGGTCAGCACATTGGTCGGCAGTACAGTATCGCCCTTGGATTCATGTTCGGCCACGATTTGCAGCAGATATTGGCGCGTCAGATCATCGCCCGATTTCAGATCGACAATCTGCACCTCGCGCCCCGCCCGCACAAAGCCTGCGATATCTTCCAGCGTCACGTAATCCGACGTTTCGGTGTTATACAACCGACGGCTTGCATAGCGCTTTATCAGCAGCGGCTTTTGCGTTTCGCTCATGTGGCCCCCCAAGGTGCAGAATATTGCATCTGCAAACAAGCTTACGGCAGCGCAGAAAAAAAACAAGAGCGGGCACGAAGGCCCGCTCTTTTACTTTACCCAAGGGCAGTGCTTACTTTGCAGCAGCAGCTTTTTTCACAGCGGCAGTTGCCTCGGTGGTGACTTTCTGCACAGCAGCGGTTGTTTCAGCAGCTACGTCCTTGCCAGCAGCCATCAACAGCTCGACGGTGTCCAGTTGAACTTTTTTCGCGATTTCAGCAAAAGCAGCCATGTTTTCAGCAGCGGTTTCAGCCGAGGCCGATGCGAAATCGGTTGCAGCTTTGGTGTAATCAGCTACTTCGGCCTTTGCCACAGCAGCGGTCGAGATTTTGGCCAAGGTCTCTTTGGTCCATTTTGCCGACAGCTCGGTAGACTTTTCAGCAGCTTCCAGTGCAACTTTGGCCATTTTCTCGCCAAATGCAGCTTGGGTTTTGAACGCGGTCTGCATGGCGGTGGTGTCCATAGGGAACTTTGCCATCATGTCGGTCATAACTTTCGTGAAATCGGTGGTGGTTGCCATGTCAGGCTCCTGTGATTGATGTTCGGCATGTATTCGATGACAGGAATATAGATGCTGCATCGCAGCATTGCAAGGTTTTTCTGCGCTGCGGCATCATTAACCCTAACCCATTGTCAGATTAGGAAAATAACCAGCCCGCAACCTCTGGTTACAAAACTGATTCAAAACATCCTTATTTTG
>CAXNEP010000296.1:0-3700 GCA_964200865.1 Cypionkella sp.
GTCAGGAAAGCGCCATTCAGTTTCATTGACCAGCGTCAACACCTCGCCCAGTTTGTTGCCGCGAATGGGGCTGGCCGCCCCCGCGCGGTTGACCAAAATCGCCTTGCCCTTATCATCGCGGCCAAAGCCGATATGCATATCAAACGGGCATTTCACCATGAAATAGCGGCTTTCCAGCTGGATAACCGCAGGGCAGCGACTGGCGCTTTTGGCATGGGCCTTGTTGGTTTGCCGAAAAATCACCCGTTCGGGCGCGTCATACATCACCGCGCCTTTGTCAGATGTTAAAAACCAACCCACGGTGACGGGGCCGCTTTCGGGTTCATATTCGGGGCGTTCAAAACCGACGGAAATTTCCATGGGGCAACCTTTACAATTTTTGGCAGAATTGGCGCAAAGGCGGCGGCTGTCAATCGCCGCTTATTGACAGCGCTGCGGTGCCCCGCCATTGGAGGTGGAAAAGGGGTGCAAAATGGCCGATGACCGTTTGATCGTGGCGCTGGATGTGCCAAATATAGTGCAAGGGCTGCAAGTGGCCGATGCGCTGGGCGATGCGGTTTCCTTTTACAAAATTGGGCTGGGGATGCTGACGGGCGGCGGTCTTGCCTTGGCCAATGAGCTGAAGGGCGAACGCGGCAAGCGCATTTTTCTGGATATGAAGCTGTTTGATATTGGCGCAACGGTAGAGGCCGCCGTGCGCGGCCTGTGCCAATACGATTTGGATTTCCTGACCGTTCACGGTGATCCGCAGGTTGTGCGCGCAGCGGGCGAAGGCAAACGCGGGTCAGGCACAAAGATTTTGGCGGTGACGATTCTCACATCGCTCGACCGCGCTGATTTGGACGCGAATATGATTGTGGCGGGCGATATTGCCGAAATTACACTTGCCCGCGCGGCCCGCGCGTTGGAAGCTGGGGCAGATGGTGTGATTGCATCCCCGCAAGAGGCTGCGGCCATCCGCGCGCTGCCGCAGGCGAAGGGCAAGCTGATTGTGACCCCAGGGGTGCGGCCAGCGGGGGCTGATTTGGGCGATCAAAAACGTATTGCCACACCTAGGCAAGCGTTGGTTGATGGGGCCGATCATATTGTTGTGGGTCGCCCAATTTGGGCCGCGAAAGACATGCGCGCGGCGGCGCAGGCGATTCTGGCCGATATTGCCTGATCGCGCCGCACGGCGCATAGTTGCAACATGCCAGCCCTATGCCGCGATTGCCTGACCCAGTTTGATGCGGGGGCAAGATGCCCCAAATGCCGCTCGCCCCGCGTGCTGGCGCATGGCGAACTTTATGATTTGTCCGTCGCGCATATGGACTGCGATGCGTTTTATGCCAGCGTGGAAAAGCGCGACAATCCGGAATTGCGCGACCAGCCTGTGATTGTCGGCGGTGGGCAGCGCGGGGTGGTATCGACCTGCTGCTATATCGCGCGCATTCATGGGGTTCGATCTGCCATGCCAATGTTTCAGGCGCTAAAGCTGTGCCCGCAGGCGGTGGTGGTGAAACCGCGCATGGCCGCCTATGTGGACGCCAGCCGCGCCATTCGCGCGATGATGGAGGAGTTGACCCCCGCGATTGAGCCGCTTTCACTGGATGAGGCGTTTTTAGACCTGTCAGGCACGACCCGCTTGCACGGCGCGCCGCCCGCGGTGATGCTTGCGGGGTTGGTGCGGCGGATGGAGGCCGAATTGGGCCTAACAGGGTCAATCGGCCTGTCGCACAATAAGTTTTTGGCAAAAATCGCATCAGATCTGGATAAGCCCAAGGGATTTTCCGTGATTGGGCAGGCCGAGACGGAAGCCTTCCTTATGCCCAAACCCATCAAAATTATCTGGGGCGTGGGCACGGCAACGCAGGCGCATTTGGAAAAGGCAGGCATCCGCACCATTGCCGATTTGCGGCGGTGGGAACAGGCCGATTTAACCGCGCGTTTTGGCCAAATGGGCGCGCGGCTGTATCATCTGGCGCGCGGGCAAGACAGGCGGCGCGTGCAGCGCGATGCCGCCATCAAATCCATCAGCAAAGAAACGTCGTTTTTCGAAGATACTGCCGATTTAGATTTGCTGGATGGCCATATCTGGCGGCTGGCCACCCAAGTGGCCGACCGCGCCAAGGCCAAGGGGTTTGGCGGCAAAACAGTCACGCTAAAGCTGAAGCGCAGCGATTTCTCGGCCTTGTCGCGGCGCGTTACGCTAGACGATGCAACGCAACTGGCCGACCGCATCTATCGCACCGCCCGCGCGCTGTTTGATGCTGCACATTCGCAAATGGGCGCAGGATTTGGCCCGTTTCGCCTGATTGGGGTTGGAATCTCTGATCTATCGCCTGCCGACACCGCCGACCAATTGGGTGATTTGCTAGACCCATCAGCCCCCAAGCGCGCCGCTGCCGAACGCGCCAGCGACGCTATCCGCGCTCGTTTTGGCAAGGATGCCATCGTCAAAGGGCGCGCGCTGCGCTGATTATTCAGCGGCGAGTGATTGCGGCGGGGCAAAATGCGCTGTGATCTGCGCCAGCGCGGCGGTGATTTTGGCTGCAAATGCGGTAAAATGCGGCAGGGGCGCGATCTGCGCCTCGTCCATATACAGCCCGCGCGAAATTTCGATTTGCACCACATGTTTGCCCGCAAAAGGCCGCCCGTAATGCTGCGCGATATAGGCCCCCGCAAATGGGCTGTTGCGGGCCGTGCGCAGGCCTTGCGCGGCAAAGGCGGCTTCAATTTCAGCAATAACTTGCCCCGCAGCCGATGCGCCGTGCCGATCTCCCAGCACCACGTCGGCGGGCCGTTGATGCGGGCGCAGCATCTGCGCCGCCTCGCTGGGCATGGAATGCATATCCAGCAAAATCGCCATGCCAAAACGGGCGGCGGTTTCATCCATCAGCCCGCGCAGGGCGGCGTGATAGGGCCGCCAATGAGTGTTGATGCGCGCCTCAGCCTCGGCCAATGGCAATTTGCCGCTGTAAATCGCCCGCCCGCCCGCCACCACGCGCGGAATTACGCCAAGCCCCGATGCAATGCGCGGGTTGCTGTCATTGCGCCGCGCGCCGTCTATCAGGGCAGGGTCAAATTCATCGGCGGCGCGGTTTAGGTCAACATAGGAGCGCGGCACATGCGCCAGAAGCAATGGCGCGCCCAAACGTGGGGCGGCTGCCACCAATTCATCGACAAACGCATCTTCGGATGACCGCACCGCCGCCATACCCAAGACAGATTGGCGCAAAAAGGCGGGAGGATAGGCCCGCCCCGAATGCGGCGAAGAAATCACCACAGGGCAAGTCTGCACTTCGGGCCGAAGGATTTGGAAAGACGCGGTCAAGAAAAACTCCGTTAGAATCACAGAATATAATGAAAGATATCGGCAGCGATACCCCTTGATCCGACGCGCCCTTCTGTTTATAGCCACGCAACCGATATGCCAGCGCCGCCTTTTGGCGAATCTGATCTATGGGTAGACCAATGCTAAACGTGGGCGGTTAGCTCAGCGGTAGAGCACTACGTTGACATCGTAGTGGCCACTGGTTCGATCCCAGTACCGCCCACCATTCACGCCCTGTAAGGGGCACTTAACTGTGGCGCGCAAGCGCCGCGATGTACAGGAGACAGCCATGAAGGTTGCAAACTCGCTCCGCTCGCTGAAAACGCGTCATCGCGATTGCCAAGTCGTGCGCCGCAAAGGCCGCGTCTATGTGATCAACAAGACGCA
>CAXNEP010000297.1:0-3694 GCA_964200865.1 Cypionkella sp.
CGCCATCAACCCGCACTTGGCCCGTGCGGCACATCTTTTCGACGGCGCCTTGGGTCAATTGCGGGAAACGCTTTTTGAACCAGCGGTCAAGGCGCTGCTCGCCCTCGTCCGCGCCGATGGTTAGGGTTTGCACGCCGCTCATGCCAGCACTCCTTTGGCCAATAGGACCCCTAGTGCCACTGCGCCCAGCGACAGAAAAACCGATGCGCCCACATAGGCCAGCGCGGGGACGGTCTGCCCCGCCTGCCACAGTTTCAACGCATCCAGAGAAAAGGCGGAAAAGGTGGTAAAGCCGCCCAAGATACCCGTCATCAATAAGGGCGAGAAGCCGGTGCGCGCAGTTAGGATGATAAACAAAACACCCATTACAAAACTGCCAAGCACATTCACCGCCAACGTGCCCAGCGGCGCGCCAATTGCTGCCACGGTCCAAAACCGCAGTACCGATCCGATTGCCCCGCCAAGGGCCACTTGAAAAAGGGTCATCATCATAGAGTTTCCATGCAGGTGGGGACTGCGATTGTCAAGCGGCGGCGCAAAAGGGGGCGCTTCGCCCCCCTCGGAGCTAGCGCTCCTCACCCCCAGATGATATTTGTAGAGCAAGGAAGCAGGCAGACTGGGATTAAGGTTTGCGCCGTTCGCGCAGTTTGGCGAAATAGTTGATCCGCTTTTTCAACTCGCGTTCAAAGCCGCGTTCGGGGGGGGCGTAGTAGACGGGGCGTTTCATGCCATCGGGGAAGTAGTTTTGGCCTGAGAACCCATCAGGCGCGTCATGATCATAGGCGTAATCCGCGCCATAGCCGATGTCTTTCATCAGTTTGGTTGGCGCGTTGCGGATGTGCAGCGGGGGCGGTTGGCTGCCCGTATCGCGCGCGGCGGTTCGGGCGGCCTTGTAGGCGGTATAGACCGCATTCGATTTGGGGGCGAGGGCAAGGTAAACCACCGCTTGGGCCAGCGCGAGTTCGCCTTCGGGGCTGCCCAAACGTTCATAGGTATTCCACGCATCAAGGCAATAGGTTTGCGCCTGCGGGTCGGCAAGGCCGATATCTTCGACTGCCATGCGGGTGATGCGGCGGGCCAGAAAACGCGGGTCTTCGCCGCCTTCCAGCATACGCGCAAACCAATATAGTGCGGCATCAGGGTCTGATCCGCGCACCGATTTGTGCAGGGCAGAGATCAGGTTATAATGTTCCTCGCCCGATTTGTCGTATTTGCTGGCGCGGCGCATCAAGCGGGTGGAAAGGTCTTCGCGGCCTAGGGGTTTGTCCAATTTCCATGCGGCGACCTGTTCGATCAGATTAAGCAGCGCACGGCCATCGCCATCGGCCATGTCGATCAACGCCTCGCGCGCCTCGCCATGCAATAACAGGGCGCGGCCCAGTTCGCGTTCAGCGCGCTGGGTCAGCAGTTCCAGATCAGTCAGCGACAGGCTTTCCAGCACGATGACTTGCGCGCGAGAGAGAAGCGCGGCGTTTAGCTCGAAGCTGGGGTTTTCGGTGGTGGCCCCGACCAACAGGATGGTGCCATCCTCCATATAGGGCAGAAAGCCGTCTTGCTGGGCTTTGTTAAAGCGGTGGATTTCATCAACGAACAGAAGCGTGCCCCGCCCTTTTTCGCCGCCCCCGTTTTGGCGGCGAAGCTTGGCCGATTCGAACACTTTGCGCAGGTCTGGCACGCCTGTAAAAATGGCGGATATCTGCACAAAGGCCAGATCGGTGGCATCAGCCAGCAGCCGTGCGATGGTGGTTTTGCCCACGCCAGGCGGGCCCCATAGGATGATCGACGATAGGCTTCGCGCGGCAATCATCGCGCCAAGCGGGCCATTGGGGCCTAGGACATGGCTCTGCCCTATCACCTCGCCCAGTGTTTTGGGGCGCAGGCGGTCAGCCAGCGGGCGGTTGCCCGATGGGGTGGAAGGCGCAGCGCTGTCAAACAGATCGGCCATGGGTCAAGGTTACGCGCGAATGGGCAAAAGAAAAAGGCCCACCACTAGGGGCGGGCCTTTTTGCTAAATGTCGTTGGCCTTATTCGTCGCCAGCGGCGGTGCGGGCATGGTCTGCCGCGCCTTTTGCATTCGGGTCGCGATCCACAAATTCGATAATCGCCATTGGGGCCATATCGCCAAAGCGGAAGCCCGCCTTTAGCACGCGCACATAGCCTCCTTGACGGTCTTTGTAGCGGGGGCCCAGAATTTCAAACAGGCGCGCGGTGTGCATGTCTTGCTTTAGCTGCGCGTGTGCCTGACGGCGGGCGTGCAAATCGCCGCGCTTGGCCAGCGTGATCAGCTTTTCGATGATCGGGCGCAGTTCTTTGGCCTTTGGCAAAGTGGTTTTGATTTGTTCGTGTTCAATAAGGCTGCCTGCCATGTTGGCAAACAGCGCTTTGCGGTGTTCGTGGGTGCGGTTTAGGCGGCGATAGCCGCGAGCGTGACGCATGATAGTCTCCTAAGCTTCTGTTTCTACTTTGTCCGGCAGTGCCTCGAATGGCCTGCTCACCTTGGGGCCATAGACCCAGTTGTTCCCCGCCATTGCGGGCATTTTCGCAAAGGCTGCGGGTTACCCCGCAGCCCAATTCTTAGAATTGATCTTCAAAGCGCTTGGCCAGATCTTCGATGTTTTCTGGTGGCCACTCTTCCACTTCCATGCCCAAGTGCAGGCCCATGCCCGACAGCACTTCTTTGATTTCGTTCAAAGATTTGCGGCCAAAGTTTGGTGTACGCAGCATTTCGGCTTCAGTCTTTTGGATCAGATCGCCGATATAGACGATATTGTCGTTCTTCAGGCAGTTTGCCGAACGCACCGACAATTCCAACTCGTCGACTTTCTTCAGCAGCAGCGGGTTGAATTCCAGCCCAGCGTCTTCCATGCCTTTGCCAGCCGACTCAGGCTCGTCAAAGTTCACGAAGACGCCCAGCTGATCCTGTAAAATGCGCGCGGCATAAGCCACCGCATCTTCGGGGGTCAGCGCGCCGTTGGTTTCGATTTTCATCGTCAGCTTGTCATAATCCAGCACCTGCCCTTCGCGGGTGGGGGTGACTTCGTACGACACTTTTTTCACAGGCGAGAAGACCGCATCAATTGGAATCAGGCCAATCGGCGCATCTTCTGGTTTGTTTTTGTCGGCAGAGACATAGCCCTTGCCCGTGTTCACAGTCAGTTCCATGAACACATCGGCGCCGTCATCCAAATGGCAGATGACGTGATCTTTGTTCAAAACGTCAATGCCGTTCGATTCCGAAATATCGCCAGCGGTCACAACGCCCGGCCCTTTGGCCGAGATGGACAGGCGCTTTGGCCCCTCAACGCTCATGCGCAGGGCAACGCCCTTTAGGTTCAGCACGATGTCGGTGACATCTTCGCGCACGCCTGCCACGGATGAAAACTCGTGCAATACGTTGTCGATTTGCACCGAGGTGATCGCCCCGCCTTGCAAGGACGACAGCAAAACGCGGCGCAGGGCGTTGCCCAAGGTCAGACCAAAGCCGCGTTCCAGCGGTTCGGCGACCAGTGTTGCCGTGCGCTGCGCATCAGCGCCCGCTTTCACAACCAGTTGCGATGGTTTGATCAGTTCTAGCCAATTTTTGTGGATCATGCTTCCGCCTCCATACTTGTCGCCTGCCGATGTCCCGTAAGCAGGAAACTCCCGAGGGTCAAAATGACGAAATCGGGCCGCGCGGAACCACGCAGCCCGACAA
>CAXNEP010000298.1:0-3693 GCA_964200865.1 Cypionkella sp.
CTATCGCGCAGTGATTTTCGCTGGGACGAGGCGCGGGGGCTGGAGGGGCTGATCTTGCTAGAGGTGAATACCCAGCCCGGCATGACCCCAACCTCGCTTGCGCCCGAACAGGCGGCGCATGTTGGCATCAGCTTTCCGCAACTGGTCGATTGGCTGGTAAAGGATGCATCATGCAATCGCTGATCCGCCGCCCGCGCCATGTACGCCATGCCGCGCCACAACTGCGCCGCGATCCTGCCCCGTCGCGCCTTCAGTATCGCTGGCAGCGCCTGTGGCTGACGCCGTTTTGGCGCTTTTCCGTCCGCGTTGTGCTGCCCTTTGCCATGCTGGCGGGCATTGCTGCCCTTGTCTGGTCAGACCCTGTGCGCGCGGGCGCGATCAAGGCGCATATCGCGGCCATGCAAAACGCTGTGCAAAATCGGCAAGAGTTTATGATGACGACCCTGTCGATCGAGGGCGCGTCCCCCGATTTGGCCGATGCGGTGCGCGGCAAGTTAAAGGTGGCATTGCCGATGTCGTCCTTTGATCTGGATTTGACCGCCCTGCGCGAGGCGGCGCAAAGCCTGCCCGCCGTGGCCGAAGCGCAGGTGCAAATAAGGTCTGGTGGGGTGTTGCGGGTGCAGATCACCGAACGCGTTCCCGCGCTGGTCTGGCGCAAGGGTGAAAATCTAATCTTGGTAGACAGCGATGGCCACCCTGTTGCCGCCCTGCATACCCGCAGCGACCGCGCCGATTTGCCCCTGATTGCAGGGCAAGGCGCGGATGAGGCCGCTGCCGAGGCGCTGGACATTCTGGCGACTGCTGGCCCCATTTCAGGGCGTATCCAAGGGCTGGTGCGGATGGGTCAACGCCGCTGGGATATTGTGCTGGACTTTGGCCAGCGCCTGATGCTGCCCGCCGAAAACCCCATTGCAGCCCTAGACCGCGCGCTGGCGCTGGATCAGGCCGAACGCCTGTTTGACCGCGATATTTCTGCCATAGACCTGCGCTATGGCCCCCGCCCCGTGTTGCGCCTTGCCCCCTATGCCATGACCAAGCGCCAAGAAAGCCTTGGTCTTATCAAACCAGTGGAGAGTTCCCTATGAGCGATTTGTATCACTCGCAGCGCGCCATGCGCGATTTGCGCAAAGCCGCCCTTCAGCGCGGCGTGATTGCCATTTTGGATATTGGCACCACAAAAATTGCCTGCCTGTTTCTAAAGTTTGATGAAAGCGCGCGCGCGCGCGGCATTGATGGCGTAGGCCCAATGGCGGGGCAAAGCAATTTCAAGGTGATTGGGGCTGCGACCACCCGTTCGCGCGGCGTACGCTTTGGCGAGATTTCGATGATGACCGAAACCGAACGCGCCATTCGCACGGCTGTGCAGGCGGCGCAGAAAATGGCCAATGTGCGCGTCGATCACGCCATTGTCACCTTTTCGGGCGGCGAGCCGCGCAGCTATGGGCTGGCGGGGCAAATAGATATGCAAGGCAGCGAAGTTTCTGAACAAGATGTCGCGCGCGTTCTGGCGGCCTGTGATGTGCCCCATCTGGGGGATGGGCGCGAGGTGCTGCACGCCCAGCCTGTGAACTTTGCGCTGGATCATCGTTCGGGTCTGGCCGACCCGCGCGGGCAGGCGGGCGGCGTTCTAGCCTGCGACATGCATCTTTTGTCGATTGACGCGGATGTGGTGCGCAATGTGCTGTACTGCGTGGGGCGCTGCGATTTGGAAGTGGCGGGCATCGCCTCGTCCGCCTATGTCGCGGGCGTTGCCAGCCTTGTCGAGGATGAGCAAGAACTGGGGGCCGCCTGCATAGATATGGGGGGCGGGGCGACCAGCGTTTCGATTTTCATGAAAAAGCATATGATCTTTGCCGATAGCGTGCGCATGGGCGGTGACCACATTACGTCTGATATTTCCAAAGGCCTAAGCGTGCCAATGGCCGTGGCCGAGCGGATGAAAACCAAACACGGCGGCGTTTTGGCGACATCGATGGACGACCGCGAGATGATCGATATGGGCGGGGATAGCGGCGATTATGAACATGACATGCGCCAGATTTCCCGCACCGAATTGATTGGCATCATGCGCCCGCGTGTGGAAGAGATTTTGGAAGAAACCCGCGCCTGCCTTGATGCGGCGGGTTTTGACAGCCTGCCGTCGCGCCAGATTGTACTAACAGGGGGCAGCAGCCAAATTCCGGGCCTTGATGATTTGGCCGCGCGCATTTTGGGCCAGCGCGTGCGCATGGGCCGCCCCTTGCGCGTACAAGGCCTGCCGCAGGCCGCAACTGGCCCTGCCTTTTCCAGCGCCGTGGGGCTATGCCTGTTTGCGGCCAACCCGCAAGATGAATGGTGGGATTTCGAAGCCCTGCAAACGCCCTATCCCGCGCGCAGTTTGCGCCGCGCTGTGCGTTGGCTAAAGGATAATTGGTGACACAATAGGCAGGTTACACGCCTAAATGTAGGAAAAAGACAAAATACTGCACTAGATTGTGGCTTTTACCACATTTTTCGCGTGACGTGGCCCGAATCTGTGGATAGAATCGGGGATAAGATCAAAAACCGTGTCAAGTAAAAGATACGGAAAAGGCGAAAAGACAACAAAGTAACCAAGGAACTGGGCAACCTTTTCCCAAAAGAACGGGCAAAACCATGGCGCTAAACCTTATCCATACTCCTGACCGGGCAGACCTAAAGCCGCGCATCACGGTGTTTGGCGTGGGTGGCGCGGGTGGAAATGCCGTCAACAATATGATCGAGCAGCAACTTGAAGGGGTCGAGTTCGTGGTTGCGAACACCGACGCGCAGGCCCTTCAGAATTCTCGCGCCCCGATGAAAATTCAGATGGGGGCCAAAGTAACCGAAGGGCTGGGCGCAGGCGCGCGCCCTTCGGTTGGCGCAGCAGCAGCAGAAGAAACGATCGAAGAAATCGTTCATCAATTGGCAGGTGCACATATGTGCTTTATCACTGCGGGGATGGGGGGCGGCACGGGAACGGGCGCGGCCCCCATCATCGCAGCCGCCGCGCGCGAAATGGGCATTTTGACTGTGGGGGTTGTGACCAAACCCTTCCAGTTTGAAGGCAATAAGCGGATGCGGCAGGCCGAAGAGGGCATCGCAGCCCTGCAAAAGGTTGTCGATACGCTGATTATCATTCCCAACCAAAACCTGTTCCGTTTGGCCAACGAACGCACGACATTTACCGAAGCCTTTGGTATGGCTGACGATGTTTTGTATCAGGGCGTTAAAGGTGTGACCGATTTGATGGTGCGCCCCGGCCTGATTAACCTAGACTTTGCCGATGTGCGCGCCGTGATGGACGAGATGGGCAAGGCAATGATGGGCACGGGCGAGGCATCGGGCGAAGACCGCGCGCGCCAAGCCGCCGAAAAGGCCATTGCCAACCCACTGCTGGATGAAATTTCGCTGCATGGCGCGAAGGGCGTTTTGATCAATGTCACGGGCGGGCCTGACCTGACCCTGTTTGAATTGGACGAGGCCGCAAACCTGATCCGCGAAAAGGTGGACGAGAACGCAAATATCATCATCGGCAGCACGCTTGACCCCAGCATGGAAGGCGTTATGCGCGTGTCTGTGGTGGCCACGGGCATCGATGTGCAGCAGGGCCGTATGGATACGCCCGCGCCGCGCCGCGGGATGGCCGAGCCGCTGCGCCCCGCCGCACCTGCACCTGCACCAGCCCCCGCGCCA
>CAXNEP010000299.1:0-3693 GCA_964200865.1 Cypionkella sp.
GCATCCAGCACGATCTGGCCACGGGCGAACGCGGCCAGCAAATTGGCAATTGGATCGCCTCGTTTCGCAAGGCGCTGCCCGAATGCGGGTTTTACATTGAACCTGATTATTCCGCGCAAATGTGCAACGATATCGCGCGCGGGATTCTGGATTTCGCGGTGATCTTTACGCCGCAATCCCATGCCGATCTGCACATCGCATCGGTTGGCGAGGTCAGCTATCGGCTGGTCACCAGCCATGGAAACAAACGCGCCGATCTATCGGTGGACAGCTATGTTCGCGCATCCTTTGCCCCTGCTTTTGACAGTATTCATGCCGCCGCTTTGCCCGAAATGGCGGGGGCATCGCTGGCATCGGGCCAGAATGCAGCTATGGTTGGGCTGCTGACTGCCATGGGCGGCGCGGGCTTTGTCATGGAAGACAGCGCCGAGGCGCTGATCGCGACAGGGCGCTTTCACATGGTCAAAGATGTCGAACCCATCACCCAGCCCGTTTATGGCGTGGTGCATCTGCGCCACCGCACGTCGGGTATGCACAAACGGCTTGCCCAAATCGTGCAACGCAAAATGGCACAGTCGCGGCTGATGGCGGCCTAAAGCACTAGGCCAGAATAACGCCCACAACCACCATCATCAGCCCAAGGCCAGACAGCGCCAGCGCGCCCACATTCCACACCAAGGCGCGTTGCATTGCGGCCCGCAGGCCAGCATCGTCCATCCCCGCGCGGCGCGCGCGCATCACCAATAGCGCTGAGTAAATCAGCCCAATCAGCCCGACCAACGTCACCCCCGCCCCGCCCCAAATCAGATATTCCATCGCGGCCACCTCATATTGACCAGCCCCGCCTACCCTGACTTGCAAAGCAGTTCAAGCAAGGCCGCCCTTGAACCTGCGCGACGAGGCGGCTAGGTATCAGGCAAATCTTACCGCAGGAGCGCCCGATGAACACCTCGCCCGATAGCTACAATGTCGCCGCCGACGAATTGCGCCAGTTCATCGAACGCATCGAACAGCTTGACGCCGAAAAGCGCGACTTGGCCGAGCAACAAAAAGAAGTGATGGCCGAGGCAAAAGGGCGCGGTTATGACACCAAGGTGATGCGCAAAGTCATCGCCCTGCGCAAACGCAAACCTGATGAGATTGCCGAAGAAGAGGCGATTATGGATATGTATAAATCCGCCCTCGGCATGGCCTAACTGCGGAAAAAGGGGGCTTTTACAGCCCCCTCGGAGCTATCGCTCCTCACCCCCGTAAGGTATTTGCAGAGTTAGGAAGCAGGCAAACTGTTTGTGCCTTCCTAACTCGAAAAATACCTTGGGGGGAGCGCAGCGGGGGGCAAAGCCCCCCCTCGTGCCTAGGGCTGGATAAACGTCACCTTGCCAGAGGCGATGATTTTGGCCACGTCTTCCTCGTAAATCGAGGTCAGATCATCGACCATATCCTGATCCCATGTTGGCATTTCGATGGCCTGTTCAATCCGTTCGGGCAGGGCGAATTTATCTAAAAAGGCCGACACGATTTTACGGCGCTGTTCGATGGTGGCAGGTGGGCGGGTTTCAATATAGGCCTGCATCCGCGTCAGACCTTCGCCCGACATCAACATCGCCAAAAGTTCGTTTTCGGCGACCAAGGGTTGGTCTGCGGGCAAGCCCGCGACAGATCGCAGCACTTCGGGCCAGATCAGGGGGGTGTCTTCGTCACACCACACCGTCAGCTGGGCCGTGGGGTTGGTTTCCAAGATGCGGGCAATCACGTAAGACCAGCGCAGCTCGTAGGGGTCACTGCCCGCCAGAAACGCATCATAGCTTTCGGGTTTATTGCGCCGATACAAAAGCGGCAGCATCGTGGCAGGGTTGCGCAGCGCCAAGCAAAACTCCACCTCGTCTTCGGGAAACAGGTTTGAAAAGGCGCGCACCCGCTCGCCCGCCGCAGGATATAGCGTTTCGCGCAGCACATAGGGCGGCAGGGCCATGAACCCATCCCATGAAAACACCACCCGCTCGGCAGATGTATCGCCCAAAATCTGGCCCAGCGCCTCTTCTTGCTGTTCGGTACTTGCGGGTTTGCCCCGCAGTTTGATCGCCAAATCGCGCAGCAAGGCACGGTAGATTTTGGGATCGGGCACGGCCACGCCCTCAGCCGCCAAGGCCTGCTGATTGGCGGCAAGGCAGTTTAAAAGGCGCCCCTCATCGGTAAAATGGGCGCCAAGATGATATACAATTTGCATCTGTGAAGGGTTCTACTGATGATTTACTCGCCCAAACTATAAGCTGCCTTTCTGGACATGCAATGCGCATTGCGCTAGCGATAGGCGCAATGGCCATCCAGAACCCCCCTTTCCCGCCCGCCCCACGGCGCACCGCGCGCGGCCCCAGCGCGTGGACGATTGCGGCCGTCATAGTGGGCATGATTGTGCTTGCACCGCTGCTGTCGATCCTATGGCTGGCCCTTGCGCCCAGCGAGCCGATTTGGGGCCATTTGCTGCAAACCGTGCTGCCGCGCTATTTCTTCACCACGCTGCGCATGATGCTGGCGGTGGGGCTATTGGCCGCGATTATGGGGGCGGGGGCTGCGTGGCTGGTCACGCTGTATCAGTTTTGGGGCAGCCGCGCCCTATCGGTGCTGCTGCTGTTTCCCCTTGCGATACCCGCCTATGTGGGGGCCTATGCCTTGGTCGATAGCCTTGATTATGCGGGCTGGGTGCAAACGGCCCTACGCGCCAGTTTTGGCTGGCAAAACGCGCGGGATTATTGGTTTTTCGAGGTGCGATCCGAAGGCGCGGCGGCGCTGGTGTTGGCCTTTGCGCTGTATCCTTATGTCTATCTTATGGTGCGGGCCGCGCTGCGCGAGCAGGCAGGCGGCGCGCTGGAAGTTGGGCGCGCCTTGGGCCTTGGCCCGATGGCGCTGTTTTGGCGCCTTGGCCTGCCGATGCTGCGCCCCGCCTTGGCTGCGGGCACGGCACTGGTCATGATGGAAACGGTGGCCGATTTTGGCACAATGCAGCATTTTGGCGTGCAAACCCTAACAACGGGGGTGTTTTCCACATGGCTTGGTCAAGGCAATGTGGGAGGCGCAGCGCAGATTGCCCTGCTGATCCTAACGCTGATTGGCCTGCTGTTTGGGTTTGAATTGGTCTCGCGCAGGGGCGCGCGGTTTCATGGGCAAGGCCGCAGCCAACGCCCGATCACCCCGCGCGCACTGACAGGCTGGCGCGCAACTCTGGCCTTTGGGGCCGCCGCCCTGCCCTTTGCCTTTGGCTTTGTGCTGCCCGTGGCCGTGATGGCAACCTTGTCGCTGTCCTCGCCCGCCGTGTGGCTGCAACCGGGGCTGATCGAGGCGGCGCTGAACACTGCTTTGGTGGGCGGGCTGGCGGCCATTATCACCGTCGGGGCTGCTGTGGTTTTGGTGTTTGGCCTGCGCATGGGCCATGCGGGCCTGATGCGGGTTCTGCTGCCGGTGACTGCCCTTGGCTATGCCGCGCCGGGCGCTGTTCTCGCGCTAGGCCTGCTTATTCCGCTGGCGGCATTCGATCATCATTTGGCCGATGGGGTGCTGGCCCTGACGGGGTATGATCCGGGCCTGATGATCACAGGCACCTCAGCCGCCATTGTGTTGGCCTATGCGCTGCGGTTTTTTGGCATTGCCCAAGGGGCGGTGGACAGCGCCTTTGGCCGCCAATCGCCCAACCTGCCC
>CAXNEP010000300.1:0-3646 GCA_964200865.1 Cypionkella sp.
GGCCGCATCGTGGCCGCCATTGGCAAATCTGGCGCGGCGGCAGAACGTGACCGCCTGACGATTAAATTTGGTGATATTTTGGTCGCGCAAAAAGGCTGGCGCAACCCGCGCTACCGCGAGGAAGACGGGGCTGCCTATATGAAACAGCCCGAATTGGTGATTGCAGTTGATCTGGGCATGGGCCGCGCCAAGCGCACAGTTTGGACATGTGATCTAACATCGCGCTATATCGAAATTAATGCGGATTATCGGTCTTGAAGCTGCTGCTGGTTACCGCCGTTGCCCTGATTGACGTGGATGGCCGCATTCTGCTGGCCCAGCGGCCCGAAGGCAAATCGCTTGCAGGGCTATGGGAGTTTCCAGGTGGCAAGGTTGAATCGGGCGAGACGCCCGAGGCCGCGCTGATCCGCGAGCTGCGCGAGGAACTGGGGATAGACACCAAGGAATCCTGCCTTGCCCCGCTAACCTTTGCTAGCCATTCCTATGATGATTTTCATCTGCTGATGCCCCTGTTTGCCTGCCGCCGTTGGCACGGCATACCCACCCCGCGCGTAGGGCAAACGCTGGCTTGGGTGCGGGCAAGCGATCTGCGCAATTACCCCATGCCGCCCGCCGATATTCCGCTGATCCCAATCCTACGCGATTGGCTATGAGTTTACTTCAATTGCACATCAATATCTGCCCTATTGCACACTTTCATAAAGCGAGCGTTAGGATTTATCTTGTAACCTGAGGGTGCAAGAAAGGAGATGCAACATGCTAAGAACAATTTCTATTGGAAGCTGCGTATCGATCCAAGGGCTGATGGTGGGCCAGCTTGCAGATGGAAAGATTAAAATCGTGGTCGATGACAAAACCTACGTCGGAATGCCAGTGACCGCGATGGCGCGACCTTCGTAAGAAGATGGCGGCAGCGATTATAAACAAAAAGGCCAGCTGAAAAGCTGGCCTTTTTCATTGCCAGTGCAAGCGGCCCTTAGGCCAGCTTGCGCTGAATTTCTTCACGTTCAAAGATTTCGATCACATCGCCTTGGCGAATGTCTTCATAGCGTTCAAACGCCATGCCACATTCTTGGCCAGACTGCACTTCTTTGACCTCGTCCTTATAGCGTTTCAGCGTTTTCAGCGTGCCTTCGTGGATGACCACGTTGTCACGCAGCAAACGCACGCCCGCACTGCGGCGCGCAATGCCTTCGGTTACGATACAGCCCGCCACTTGACCGATGCCCGTTACCTTGAACACTTCTTTGATCTGGGCGTAACCGATGAACGTCTCGCGCACTTCGGCCTTTAGCAGGCCAGAGGCAGCCGCTTTGATATCATCGACCAAATCATAGATGATCGAATAATAGCGAATTTCGACACCCTTTTGATGCGCCGAATTGCGCGCCGATGCGTTGGCGCGCACGTTAAAGCCGATAATCGGGCAATTGCTGGCTTCGGCCAGACCCACATCGGTATCAGTGATCGCGCCCACACCATAGGACAGAACGCGCACGCGCACTTCGTCGTTGCCAACCTTTTCAAGGGCTTGCACGATGGCTTCGGCGCTGCCCTGCACATCGGCCTTCACCAGAACAGGCAGTTCGGCAACCGATTGGTCGGCCTTGGCCTTGGCCATCAGCTGTTCCAGCGTGGTGGCAGCGCCAGCGGCGGCGCGCTTATCCTTGGCGGTTTTTTCGCGGTAATCGGCAATTTCACGCGCTTGGGCTTCGGTTTCCACCACGTCCAGCGTATCGCCCGCAGATGGCGTGCCCGACAGGCCCAGCACCTCGACAGGAACCGAAGGGCCAGCCTCGTCAATCCGCTCGCCCTTATCATTCAGCAGTGCGCGCACTTTGCCCCACTGCTGGCCGACAACAAAGATGTCGCCCTTGCGCAGCGTGCCGCTTCTGACAAGAACGGTGGCAATCGGGCCGCGGCCCACGTCCAGCTTGGCCTCGATCACCGCGCCAGAGGCTGCACGGTTCGGGTTGGCGCGCAGTTCCAAAATTTCGGCCTGCAAAGCGATGGCTTCCAAAAGATTGTCCAGCCCCAGCCCCGTTTTGGCCGAAACTTCAACGTCTTGCACATCGCCCGACATCGCCTCGACCACGATTTCGTGCTGCAGCAAATCGGTGCGCACTTTGGTTGGGTCTGCGCCGTGCTTGTCCATTTTGTTGATGGCCACAATCATCGGCACTTTGGCGGCCTTGGCATGGGCAATCGCCTCGATGGTTTGGGGCATAACGGCATCATCTGCCGCCACGACCAGCACCACGATATCCGTCACATTCGCCCCGCGCGCGCGCATCGATGTAAATGCCGCGTGGCCAGGCGTGTCAAGGAAGGTCAGCTTAGCGCCGCTTTCGGTGACAACTTGGTAGGCGCCAATGTGCTGGGTGATACCGCCCGCTTCGCCCGCCACAACATTGGCTTTGCGCAGCGCATCCAGAAGCGAAGTTTTGCCGTGATCGACGTGGCCCATGATCGTGATGATCGGCGGGCGCACTTGCAGGGTTTCGGGTGCGTCGGTGACGGTCTCAATCGCCTGTTCCACGTCTGCATCAGACACACGAACGGCCTTGTGGCCAAATTCTTCGATCACAAGTTCGGCTGTGTCAGCATCGATGGCTTGGTTCATCGTCACCATCATGCCCATTTTCATCAGGCTTTTTACAACATCCGCGCCGCGTTCGGCCATACGGTTGGCCAGTTCGGAAACCACAATGGTTTCGGGCAGTTGCACATCGCGGAATTGCTTTTCAGGCTTGTCAAAGCCCATCGCTTTTTGGCGGGCTTTTTCCTGTTTCCGTTTGATTGCGGCCAGCGAACGTGTGCGCCCGCCCTCGCCCGACAGCGCCTCGTTCAGCGAAAGCTTGCCCGAACGTCGGCCGTCATCGCCTTTGGCTTTGGCATTACGCTCGCGCTCTTCGCGTTCGCGGTCGGTTTTGCGCGGCGCGGCAAGTCCAGGCTTGGCGCCCATCGGCGCGCGGGCAATCGGATCGTCGGCGGCAGGGGGCGCGGCGGGTGCAGTGCGCCCATTGGTGGTGGTGCGTTCGGCGGGCTTTTCTGGCGCGGGCGGCTGCCTGCGCGTGGTGCCAAGCACATCGGCCTTGCGGGCGGCGGCGGCGGCAATCGCTGCGGCCTCGGCCTCGGCTTTGGCGCGGGCCTCTTCATCGGCCTTGGCGCGCAGGGCAACGGCGCGCTCGCGGTCTTCGCGTTCCTTCGTCTCGGCCTCTTCACGCTTGCGCGCGCGCTCTTCATCGCGGGCGCGGTCTTCTACAGCGCGGCGGGCGGTATCTTCGGCCTCGCGCACTTTGGCAACCTTAAGCGCCGCCAAACGGCGTTCCATTTCCGCATCGGAAATGCCCGCAGGGCGCTTGCTTGGGTCGCCATAATTGGGGTTTGGCGTGGACACGGCAGCCCCCCCAGCAGCGGGCTTGCCCGCCACAGTTGGCACCACAACGCGCTTGCGTTTGGTTTCGACCACCACGCTTTTGGTTCGGCCATGGCTGAAGCTTTGCTTCACCTGTCCAGAACGCGGAGCGCCACCCAAGCCTAGGGGTTTTTTGCCGTCAGAATCGGTCATGCGTCTTTCGTATCCTTTTCGGCGGGAATTCCGCCATTTTGCAATGTGGCTGCATCACGCAAACCCCATAGCCTT
>CAXNEP010000301.1:0-3621 GCA_964200865.1 Cypionkella sp.
CACCGAAGGGTTTGAACAGGGCCGCATTTTGTGGGCACCTATCCCCTATTCCTATAACACAATCAATAACCTACAGGGCAAAGCTGCCCCGTCCGCCCCCGATGAAAACCACCTTCTTGGCACCGATGACACCGCCCGCGATGTGCTGGCGCGGGTGATTTACGGTTTTCGCCTATCGGTCGGTTTTGCGCTGATTGTCACGGCCCTGACATCGGTCATTGGAATTGCGGCAGGTGCAGTGCAGGGCTATTTCGGCGGCTGGGTTGATCTGATTTTTCAACGGTTTTTGGAGATTTGGAGCGGCACGCCCTCGCTTTACGTCATTATCATCGTCTTTTCGGTGTGGAGCCGCAGTTTCTGGATTCTCGTTGCCCTTATGGTCGCTTTTGGCTGGACATCGCTGATCGGCGTTGTGCGCGCCGAATTCCTGCGCGCGCGCAATTTTGAATATGTCCGCGCCGCCAAAGCCTTGGGCGTGTCGGACACTAAAATCATGTTCCGCCATGTGCTGCCCAACGCCATGGTTGCCACCCTAACCATGCTGCCCTTTATCGTATCGGGCACCATTGGATCGCTGGCCGCGCTTGATTATCTGGGCTATGGCCTGCCCGCCAACCTGCCCAGCCTTGGGCAGCTTTCACGCCAAGCGCAGCAAAATCTGCAAACGCCATCCTTGGCCTTTACGGCATTCTTCACCTTTACCATCATGCTTTCTTTACTGGTGTTCATATTCGAAGGCGTGCGCGATGCGTTCGATCCGCGAAAGACATTTTCATGACCCTTTTGCAGGTATCTGACCTATCGATCAGTTTCGCCCAAGAAGGCAAACTCCTTTCCGCCGTGCGCGGCGTGTCCTTTCATCTGGAACGCGGCGAAACGCTGGCCATTGTGGGCGAATCGGGCAGCGGCAAATCGGTGACTGCCCTGTCTACTGTCGGCCTTTTGGGCGACAACGCCCGCGTCACAGGGTCTGTCCGCTACAACGGTGCGGAAATGGTGGGGGCGGATGAGAAAACCCTGCAACGCCTGCGCGGCAATGACATCAGCTTTATCTTTCAAGAGCCGATGACTTCGCTAAACCCGTTGCATACGATCCAAAAGCAAATCGGCGAAAGTTTGGCGTTGCATCAGGGCCTGACTGGCCCCGCCGCCCGCGCCCGCACGATTGACCTGCTGCAAAAGGTTGGCATCCGCAAAGCCGAAAGCCGCCTAACCGCCTATCCGCATCAATTGTCAGGCGGGCAGCGCCAGCGGGTGATGATTGCCATGGCGCTGGCCAATGGCCCCGATCTGCTGATCGCGGACGAGCCGACAACCGCGCTGGACGTCACCATTCAGGCGCAAATTTTGGACCTTTTGGGCGATTTGAAGCGCAGCGAAAACCTGTCGATGCTGTTCATCACCCATGATCTGAACATCGTGCGCCGCATTGCGGACCGTGTTTGCGTGATGCAAGGCGGCCAGATTGTCGAGGCGGGCAAAACCGCCGAGGTTTTCGCAAACCCCCAGCATCCCTACACGCAAAAGCTGCTGGCCGCCCATGCCAAAGGCACCCCACCGCCCGTCGCCAAGGGCGCGGAAACGGTGCTGCAAGTTGAAAACCTGCGCATCTGGTTCCCCATTCAAACGGGCCTTTTGCGCCGTGTCACGGGCCATGTGCGGGCGGTGAATGAAGCAAGCCTGACCTTGCGCGCAGGCGAAACCTTGGGTGTGGTGGGCGAATCGGGCAGTGGCAAGACCACCCTTGCCTTGGCCATTTTGCGGCTGGTGCAGGCGCAGGGCCGTGCGGTGTTTTTGGGCCGCGACGTGCTGCCCCTTTCCCCCCGCCAAATGCGCCCTTACCGCCGCGATATGCAAATCGTGTTTCAAGACCCCTATGGCAGCCTTTCGCCGCGCATGACGGCGGGGCAAATCATTGCCGAAGGTCTGGGCGTACATGGCACAGGCGGGGCAGACCCGCAGCAAATGGTTGCCCAGATTATGACCGATGTCGGCCTAGACCCCGCCATGGCCGCCCGCTATCCGCACGAATTTTCTGGCGGCCAGCGCCAGCGCATTGCCATCGCCCGCGCCATGGTTCTGCGCCCCAAATTGGTGGTGTTGGACGAGCCGACATCTGCCTTGGACATGACAGTTCAGGTTCAAATCGTTGATTTGCTGCGCGATTTGCAGCGCAAATGGGGGCTGGCCTATATCTTTGTCAGCCATGATCTGCGGGTGGTGCGCGCCATGTCGCATCAGGTGATGGTGATGCGCGAAGGCGACATTATCGAAAGCGGTTCTACCGAAGCGGTATTCGCCGCGCCAAAAACAGACTATACTCGCGCCTTGATGCAGGCGGCCTTTGGAGATGTGCCTTGAAGATTTTGTTTGTTCACCAGAACTTTCCTGCCCAGTTTTTGCACCTTGCGCCAGAAATGCAAAAACGCGGGCACGAGGTTTTGGCCCTAACCGATGCCGCAAACACGCGCAAAATTTCGATCCCGCATATGAAATACACCTTCAAGGCGCAGGCCGTGGATGCGGGGCAAACGCGGCTGGGGCGCAATTATACCGTCATGTCCGACCGCGCCGTTATTGTGGCCCGCGCGGCGTGCAGTTTGCGCGACGATCAGGGCTATACGCCCGATGTGATTTTTGCCCATTCAGGCTGGGGCGAAAGCCTGTTTTTGAAAGAGGTTTGGCCAAAGGCCAAATTGATCGTCTATGCCGAGTTTTACTATCGTGGCGACGGTGCGGATATTGGCTTTGATCCCGAATTTTCGCAGCGCACCTTTGATCAGGTGATGATCGCCCAAGGCCGCGCGGCATATCTGACCCAGTCTATCGTCCATGCCGATGCGGCCCTATCCCCAACCCATTTTCAGGCAGATACGCACCCAGACCTTTTGCGCCAGCGCATCAGTGTTATTCATGATGGGGTTGATACGCGCGTTCTGGCCCCCAACCCAAACGCCACGTTTGATTTGCCAAATGGCAAAACAGTGGCCGTGGGGGACGAGGTTTTAACCTTTGTGAACCGCAACTTAGAACCCTATCGCGGCTATCATATCTTTATGCGTGCCCTGCCCGAAGTGCTGCGCGCGCGCCCCAATGCGCAAGTGATTATGATTGGCGGCGATGAAGTGTCCTACGGCCCCCCCGCCCCCGATGGCAAGAAATGGAAAGACATTTTTCTAGGCGAGGTGAAGGATCAGCTAGACCTGTCGCGCGTGCATTTCATGGGCAGAATCCCTTACCCCAATTTCGTGAACCTGCTGCATGTTTCCCGTGCCCACGCCTATTTGACTTATCCCTTCGTTCTTAGCTGGTCGTCGATCGAGGCGATGGCAGCAGGCTGCCACATCGTCGCATCCAACACCGCCCCCGTGCGCGAGGCGATGGTAGATGGCAAAACTGCGACGATGGTTGATTTCTTTGATGTCGCTGGCTGGTCAAAGGCGCTGATCGCCGCACTGGAAAGCCCCGAAAAATATCAGCCCGTGCGCGATGCCGCCCGCGCCCATGCGGTGGCCCGCTATGATCTGCGCAGCTATTGCCTGCCGCAAATGATCGCCTTTGTCGAAAGTTTTGAACCGCAGGTCACTGCGTAACTGGCAGGAGCCGCCATGAACCCCCTTC
>CAXNEP010000302.1:0-3617 GCA_964200865.1 Cypionkella sp.
GAAAGGGCAGATCAAATGCGGATGCGTGATCTATTGGGCGCGGGCGTGCTGGGCATTGGCCTATGCTTTGCCGTGCCCCTAACTTTGGGCGCACAGACGCTAAAGGTGATGCAAGGCACCGCATCCGAACCCCTGAACGTGCCGATGAACCGCGCCGTGGTGGTGGAAAGCGAAGTGTCCTTTGCCGAGGTCTCCATCGCCAACCCCGGCATTGCCGATATTTCCACTCTGTCGGACAAATCCATTTACGTGCTGGGCAAAACGCCCGGCCGCACCACAATGACCCTGCTTTCCCCCGATGGAAAACTGATTTCCAACGTGGATGTGCAGGTCACCCCCGACATTGCGGAATTCAAAGAACGCCTGAAGCAGATTTTGCCGGGCGAGCCGATTGAAGTGCGCACGGCCAATGACGGTATCGTTTTGTCTGGTACAGTATCGTCTACCGCCAAGCTGGATTTGGCGCTGGATTTGGCGGGTCGCTATGCGCCTGATCGCATTTCCAACCTGATGACCGTGGGCGGCACGCAGCAAGTGATGCTGAAAGTGCGCTTTGCCGAAATGCAGCGGTCGGTGTCCAAAACCATCGCCTCATCGCTGGCGGGCGCGCAAGGCTCAGATTTCTTGGAATCGGGGTCGTTCTTAACGCCAGGCAACAGTCTTGGCAGTGACATCAGCACAATTGCTGGCGCCGAAGCTGCAGGCACACTCAGCGGGTCACTGGGAAGCTTGCAGTTTTCGGTGTTGCTAGAGGCGCTTGAATCCAAAGGCGTTGTGCGCACTTTGGCCGAACCGAACCTAACCGCCCTGTCTGGCCAGCAGGCCAAGTTTTTGGCAGGCGGCGAATATCCCGTGCCCGTGGCCCAAGAAGGTGGCCAGATCACGGTTGAATTCAAACCTTTTGGCGTTGAATTGAATTTTGTGCCCACAGTGGTGGATGGCGATTTGATAAATCTGGTCATCGATGCGGCGGTATCGTCGATTGACAGCAACAATTCGCTGAGCACGGGCGCGCTGACGATCAGCTCGTTCAAGCGGCGGCAAACCTCGACCACGGTGGAAATGCGTGATGGCGAGAGCTTTGCCATTGCAGGGCTGCTGCAAGACGATTTCCGCAATTTGAACGGCCAAGTCCCGTTCTTGGGTGATCTGCCCATTCTGGGCGCGCTGTTTCGCAGTGCGGCCTATCAACGCGCGCAGACCGAACTTGTCATTATCGTCACCCCGCATCTGGTGACGCCGACGCGTGGCACGGCCATGGCCCTGCCCACCGACCGCGTGCGCATTCCAACCGAGGCTGAATTCTTTTTGCTGGGCCAAACCGAAGGCAAACAAAAAGGTGCAGCGGGCGAGGTTGCGCGCCAAGATTTCAGCGGCTCTTATGGCTATGTGATGGAGTAAGGCGATGAAACGAACCTACGCGATACCCGCCGCCCTTGCCGCCGCACTGCTTCTAAGCGCCTGTAATTCTTATTCATTCAATCGCGAGTCTGGCGATATGGATACGGGCAGCTTTGGCAATGCCACGATGGAAAACACGCTGCTGGCCACAGGGCAAATTCAGCCGCAGATGAGCCATGATAAATACGATCCAGGCCGCGCAGGCACGCTGCTGACTGGCAAATATGCCGCCGTCATTTGGCAGGGCTATCAGGCGGGTGCCACATCGCAGCACGCGGGTACGGCGGCAACAACGGGCGGCGATACTGCCCAAGAATAATCGGCACTTGCGCCAGCTTGGCGCAAATGCCCCAGATTGATGCCGATTTAGCCCCAATCTTGCCGTTTTCCCCCCTCATATCACAATCCAGCGGAAACAGTCTGCCTGCCAAAATGGCGCAGAATGGATGTTGGGCCCAGCGCGCAAACCCATTTTGAAGACTGCCCGCCCTTGAAAAGGACGGTTGTGTGATGTCGAATGTCGCGATTATTGAAACTCTGCCCTCTGCGCTGGTGGCCTGCACCATTTCGCGCAATATCGAGGAATTCGAGCTTCTGATCGATGCAATGGAGGAAACCTTTGGCGAAAGCTGGGGGGATATTCCCTATGAAGATGCCCAACCTTTCCTTGCCCAAACCGATTCTGCGGGCCTGCGGTTCATGGTCGTGGCGGTAAATGCCGCTGACGAGGCCGATATCGAACGTATTTCCGCCATTGTCGCCCAAGGTAAATCGCGCGGGCTTGGCGTGATTTTGCTGACCGATGCGATCAGCCCGACTGCCTTGCACAAACTGATGCGCTCGGGCGCGGATGATTTTCTGCCCTACCCCTTGCCCGACGATGCCTTTGACGAGGCTATCGCGCGGCTGGAAGACAAATTCGCCGCCGAAGAGGCCGCAGCACTGGCCGCAGCCCAAATGCCTGCCCCCGCAGCCCCTGCCCCTGCCCCCGTGGCAGAAGTCGCCGCGCCAGCCTTTCGACCCAAGGGCGACCGCGATGGCGTGATCTTGCCCGTGCATGGCATGGCAGGCGGGGTTGGTGGCAGCACGCTGGCCGTCAACTTGGCGCATGAGTTGGCCCTTTTGGGCGCAAATGGCGCGGCGCGCGTCTGCGTGATTGATATGGATTTTCAATTTGGCAATGTGGCCACCTATTTGGATTTGCCGCGCCGCGATGCGGTGATGGATTTTCTTTCCGATGCCGCGCTGTCGGACAGCGATGCAATGCTGGGCGCGATGCAAACCACCAAAGATGGGCTGCATGTGCTGACCTCGCCTTCCGATATGATGCCGCTAGAGGTCGTCACAGCCGCAGATGTGGGCCATATTCTGGACATGGCGCGCGCCAATTTTGACTATGTCATCGTTGATATGCCCACCACGATTGTCTCGTGGACAGAGGCGGTGCTGACGCGGGCGGAACTTTACTTTGCCGTGGTCGAACTTGACCTGCGTTCGGCGCAAAATGTTCTGCGCCTGTTGCGCGCGCTAAAGGCGGAAAGCCTGCCTTACGAAAAGCTGCGCTATGCGCTGAACCGCGCGCCAGGCTTTACCGATTTGGCCGCCAAAGCGCGGGTCAAACGCATGGCTGAAAGCCTTGATATTTCAATGGAATTGCAACTGCCCGATGGCGGCGCACCCATATCGCATGCCAATGATCAGGGCCTGCCTTTGGCCATTGCCGCGCCAAAGAATGCCCTGCGCCGCGAAGTGCAGAAACTTGCCAAATCACTGTTTGATCTGAACACCGCCGCAGCAGCCCCTGCCAAGGCCAAGCGGTAACTGCCCCCCTGCCCGCGCCCTGCCAGGCGCGCAAGGGATAACAAAACAAGTACGAACCATCTGCCGATTTTTTTCATCTGGGGAAAACCATGTTTTCGCGTTTCAAAAAGCCAGAGGGCGATGCCGCCCCCCGTATGATGCCAAGCGCCGCCGCGCAGGGCGCAATGCCTGCGCGCGCGCCTTTGGGCCAGCCAACCGCCCAGCGCAGCGCCGCTGCCGCGCCATCTGCCCCTGCCCGCAGCGCAGCCCCCATGGCCCCTTCGGCCGTGGCACATATGGCAGCCGCCGCCGCAGCCAGCGCCCTGCGCAGCCCCGTGGAAATTGCCGCCGCTGACAAAGAGAAAAAGCGCAAAGAACGCCTTGCCCAGATCAAACAAGAACTGCACAAGCGTCTT
>CAXNEP010000303.1:0-3614 GCA_964200865.1 Cypionkella sp.
ATGGGGCTGGATACCGAAATTCTGGGTCATGATGAAATTCGCAAGCTGACCAATGGAATGGTCAATCTCGAAGGGATTGTTGGCGCGCTGTATGATCCGCTAGATGGCCACCTTGACCCTTCGGGCACCACCCACGCCTATGCCAAGGCCGCGCGCATGGGCGGGGCGGAAATTGTGCTTCACAACCGCGTGCTGGCAACCACGCAGCGCGCCGATGGCGGCTGGGACGTGGTCACCGAAAAGGGCACGGTCACCTGCGAGCATTTGGTGAACGCGGGCGGGCTGTGGGCGCGGGAAATTGGCGCGATGGCGGGGGTTTACCTGCCGCTACTGCCGATGGCGCATCAGTATTTGGTCACCGATGATATTCCCGAAATTATGGACATTCTGAAAACGGGCAAAGAATTTCCGCATGTGATGGATCCAGGCGGCGAGTCTTACCTGCGCCAAGAAGGGCGGGGCCTGTGCATTGGTTTTTACGAAAAACCCTGCGAGCCGTGGTCAGTTGACGGCACCCCGTGGGAGTTTGGCCACGAGCTGCTGAACGAACAATTCGACAAAATCGAAGACAGCGTCAATTTCGCTTATCGCCGCTTTCCCGTACTGGAACGCACGGGGGTAAAGCGGGTGATCCATGGCCCCTTCACCTTTGCCCCTGATGGGAACCCGTTGATTGGCCCCGTGCAGGGCCTGCGCAATTATTGGAGCGCCTGCGCCGTTATGGCGGGCTTTAGCCAAGGCGGCGGCATGGGGCTGGCGCTGGCGCAGTGGATGATCGAAGGCGAGGTAGAGCGCGATCCGCGGGGCTTTGACGTTTCGCGTTTTGGCACATGGACAACGCCCGGCTATACCGTGCCCAAGGTGATTGAAAACTATCAGATGCGCTTTAGCGTATCTTACCCGAACGAGGAACGCCCCGCTGCGCGCCCGTTCCGCACCACCCCCATGTATGACACCTTTACCGCAATGCGCGCAGTTTGGGGCCAGCAATACGGGCTGGAAGTGCCCAATTACTTTGCGCTGGCGGGCGAGCCATTGTATGAAACCCCCACTTTTAAGCGCAGCAATGCGTGGGAGGCGACCGCGCAAGAAGTCGCCGCCGTGCGCGGCAGTGTTGGCATTAATGAGGTGCAGAATTTCGGCAAATACCGCGTCACGGGCCCAAATGCCCGCGCTTGGCTTGACCGCATTATGGCAGGTTCCATCCCAAAGGTTTGCCGCCTGTCGCTGACCCCAATGCTGGCCCATTCGGGCAAGATCATTGGTGATTTTACCGTGTCTTGTCTGGCCGAGGACGAATTCCAATTGACCGCCAGCTATGGCGCGCAGGGCTGGCATGTTCGCTGGTTTGAACAAAACGCCATGGACGGGGTGCAGGTTGAAAACATTTCCGATGCGCGCAGCGGTTTCCAAATTGCAGGCCCGCGCGCGCGCGATGTGCTGGCAAAGGTCACCCGCAGCGACGTCTCGAATGATGCGTTCAAGTTTATGGACACCCGCCGCATGACGGTTGGCATGGCAAATTGCATCGTGCAGCGCGTGTCCTACACTGCCGATCTGGGGTATGAGATTTTCTGCGACCATATGTCCGTGCGCCATTTGTGGGATGTGCTGATGGCGGCAGGGGCCGAATTTGGCATCCGCCCTTTCGGAATGCGCGCGATGATGAGCTTGCGTTTGGATAAATGGTTCGGATCATGGGGGCGCGAGTTTTCCCCCGATTACACCCCCTGCGAGACAGGGCTTGACCGCTTTATCCGCTGGAACAAAGATGCCGATTGGATTGGCCGCGCAGCGGCCTCCGCCGAAAAGGCCGCAGGGCCAAAGCGCAAACTCGTGTCCTTTATCGTCGATGCCAAAGATGCCGATGTCGTCGCATGGGAGCCGATTTGGCTGGACGGCGAGGTGGTTGGGTTCTGCACATCGGGCGGCTATTCGCACCATACCAAACAGTCGGTTGCGATGGGGTTCCTGCCTGCGGGCAAAGTCAGGGACGGGCTTGCGGTGGAAATCGAAATTCTTGGCGAACGCCGCCCCGCCCGCGTGCATCTGGCCCCGCTGTGGGATGGCGACGGCGCACAGATGCGCGGCTAACCAGAAAGATCGATCAAAAAAGGGGGCGCTTTGCCCCCCTTTTTCATCTGTTTCTGGCACAAAACGGGTCTTCAGGGCAGGTATCATTTGTAAAGGAACGGCTTGACGCGGGCGATCAGCCCAAAGCATAGTCGCGTCGAAATTCAATTCACCCTTGCAAAGAGATCGCCATGTCAAACATCGAAGTTACCCACACCTCGTGGTTCACCCGCCTGAAAAATGCCCTCACGGGCATTGTGGTGGGTGTTATTCTGATTATCGCCACGTCGATCTTGCTGTTTTGGAATGAAACCCGCGCGGTGAAAACCTACCAATCCTTGGTTGAAGGCAAAGCCGCTGTTGTGGCCGCTAATGCCGATACGCTGGACGCAAACCTTGAGGGCAAGTTGATTTACCTGCAAGGCTCCGTTACCCCCAATTCCGATGTTGAAGATACCACTTCGGGCGTTTGGGCCGAAGGCGCGATTGCGCTGACGCGCACTGTTGAAATGTATCAATGGATTGAAACGCAAGAATCGAAAACCGAAAAGAAACTTGGCGGCGGCGAGGAAACGGTAACCACCTACAGCTATGCAAAAGGCTGGAGCATGACGCCGCAAAACTCGGCCGATTTCTACACCCCAGAGGGCCACGAAAACCCTGCCTTCCCACTGGATTCGGCGCAGTTTAATGTGACGGATGCCAATTTAGGGGCCTATGTGGTGGCGGGCGATGTCTTGGCCCCTTTGGGCACATCGCAGGTGATGGAATTTTCCGATGAAGACGCCCCCGCCATTGGCGAAGCGCTTGGCCTAACAGCCCCAACGGCGCAGGTCGCTGGCGCGCTGTATGCGGGCAACAATCCCAATTCCCCAGAAGTGGGCGATGTTAAGGTAATCTACGAACGCATTGATCTGACCGAAGCCAGCTTTGTCGCCAAGCAGGTCGGCAATGGGCTTGAGGAATACGCTACATCGAATGGCTATAGCGTGTTTTTGTCAGCGGCGGGGCTGGTGTCTTCGGATCAAATGTTTGCCGATGCGCAGGATGCAAACACATTCCTGACGTGGATTTTGCGCGCGGCGGGGCTGATTTTCATGTTCGCAGGCTTCGCTGCCAGCCTGAAAGTGCTGTCGGTGATCGGTGATGTGATCCCATTCGTTGGCACCGTGATCAGCTTTGGCACGGGGCTGTTTTCCTTCATCGCCACGCTATGCCTTGGCTCACTGATGATCGCACTGGGCTGGTTCGCAGCGCGGCCCTTGCTGTCGATTGGCATTCTGCTGGGCGCAGCGCTGATCGTGGCGGGCATTACCTATATGAAGAAAAAGCAGGCGGTGGCCGTGGTTTAACAAACAAAGGCGCGGCAGCAACGCCGCGCCCACAATACCCCCACAAACCAAAACGGCCCCTGCGCATTGCAGGGGCCGTTTTGGTTTACAAATAAGGTGGTACCCGAGGTCGGACTCGAACCGACACGCCTCGCGGCGGAGGATTTTGAATCCTCTGCGTCTACCATTCCACCACTCGGGCACGTTTGG
>CAXNEP010000304.1:0-3608 GCA_964200865.1 Cypionkella sp.
ATCGCACAAGGATGGCGAGGTCACCGACATCACCGTTTGGTGCAGCAACGATTATCTGGGCATGGGTCAGCACCCCGATGTGGTGGCCGCGATGGTTGATTGTGTGCAGGCCTGCGGCACGGGCGCGGGGGGCACGCGCAATATTTCGGGCAACACGCATCACCATCTGATGCTGGAACGCGAACTCGCCGATCTGCACGGCAAAGAAGGCGCACTTTTGTTCACCAGCGGATATGTGTCGAACTGGGCGGCGCTGTCGACGCTGGGCGCGCGCATTCCAAATGCGGTGATCTTGTCTGACGCGGGCAACCACGCATCGATGATCGAAGGCGTGCGCCATTCGCGCGCCGACAAAGTGATTTGGAAGCACAACGATTGGCGCGATTTAGACCGCAAATTGGCCGCCGTGGGCGACCGCCCCAAGATCGTCGCCTTTGAATCGGTCTATTCGATGGACGGCGACATCGCCCCCATCAAGGAAATCGTCCAAGTCGCGCGCGCGCATGGCGCGATGACCTATATCGACGAGGTGCACGCCGTGGGCATGTACGGTGCGCGCGGCGGCGGTGTGTCCGAACGCGAAGGTCTGGCAGATCAGATTGATCTGATCGAGGGTACTTTGGGCAAGGCCTATGGCGTGGTGGGCGGATATATCACAGGCTCTGCCCCGCTGTGCGATTTCATCCGCAGCTTTGCCAGCGGGTTCATCTTTACCACCGCCCTGCCCCCAGCAGTTGCCGCAGCAGCAACCGCCAGCATCCGCCATCTGAAACACTCCGACATCGAACGCCAGCGCCAGCAGCAGCAGGTCGCCAAACTGCGCGCGCGGCTCGACCGGCTTGGCATTCCGCACATGAAAAACGACAGCCATATCGTGCCCGTGATGATCGGCGATCCCGTCAAATGCCGCATGATTTCGGATATTTTGATGCGCGAATGGGGAATCTACGTGCAGCCCATCAACTATCCCACCGTGGCTAAGGGAACAGAACGCCTGCGCATCACGCCGTCCCCCTATCACACCGATGCCGATATCGACCATCTGGCAAGCGCGCTCCACTCCCTTTGGTCACGCTGCGCTATTTCGCATGCGGTGGCGTAAGGAAACGCTTGACTACATGGGGATTTGTCACACATGCCACAAGACGTGGCGACAATTCGCCGCATATGGGAGAGTCACATGAAAACCAATTTACTGACCATAGCAGCCGCTACGCTGCTGCTGGCTGCCCCTGCCCATGCGGCAGGCGATGCCGCCAAGGGTGAAGCGACGTTCAAGCAGTGCCAAGCTTGCCACGCTGTTATTGATGACACGGGCGCAGTTCTGGCGGGTAAGGGCAAAACGGGCCCGAACCTGTACGGCGTGTTTGGCCGCCAAGCGGGCACCTACCCTGATTTCAAATATGGCGAGTCGATCATTGCAGGCGGCGCTGCTGGCGTGATCTGGAACGAGGTGGAATTTGTCGCCTATGTTCAAGACCCAAACAAGTATTGGCAGGAAAAGCTGGGCGATAAGAAAGCCAAGTCCAAAATGATGTTCAAAGTGAAAAACGCTGAAGCCGCCGCTGACCTTTATGCGTATCTGTCGCAGTTCAGCCCCGCGCCTGCGCAGTAAGTAACTGTTCGCAACAAATCCAAAAGGCCCCGCCCTGCGGGGCCTTTTTTCTTGCGCGCAAATCGGCTGTTTAGGCGCGCAAGGCTGTGACCGTTGGCATCAGCGTGCGCACTGTGGCGGCAATATCCGCAGCCGTCAGCCCTGCATCGCGGTACATCGCTTCGGGCGATGCTTGGTCGATGAATCTATCGGGCAGCGTCATGCAGCGGATTTTCAGCCCGTGATCTAGGCCGCCACTGGCGGCAAGGGTTTGCAGCACCTGCGCACCAAACCCGCCTGCTGCACCCTGCTCGACCGTAATCAGGGCAGAATGGTGGCGGGTAAGTTGGGCAATCAAATCCACATCCAACGGCTTGGCAAAGCGGGCATCGGCAATAGTCACGGATATACCCGCAGCGGCCAAGGATTCGGCGGCCAGCAGGCATTCGTTCAAATGCGCGCCAAAGCACAGGATTGCAACATCGTTACCGCCCCGCACCACGCGGCCGCGCCCAATCTCCAGCGGCGCACCAATTTCGGGCATTACCGCGCCCACGCCTTCGCCGCGCGGATATCGAAACGCAATCGGCCCTGCATCGTATTCGGCGGCGGTGGCGACCATATGCACCAGCTCTGCCTCGTCGCTGGGGGCCATGACGACCATATTCGGCAGTGCCGAAAGATAGCCCACATCAAAGGCACCTGCATGGGTGGCGCCATCGGCCCCCACCAACCCAGCCCGATCAATCGCAAAGCGCACGGGCAGGCATTGCAGGGCCACGTCATGCACGATCTGGTCATAGCCGCGTTGCAGGAACGTAGAGTAAATCGCCACAAAGGGTTTCAGCCCCCCTGCCGCCATGCCTGCGGCAAAGGTCACCGCGTGCTGTTCGGCAATACCCACATCAAACACGCGGGCGGGAAAGCGGCGGGCCAGAATATCCAGCCCCGTGCCCGATGGCATGGCAGCCGTGATGCCAACAATGCGGCCATCGCGGGCGGCCTGATCTGTGAGAGCCTGGCCGAACACCGATGTATAGGCGGGGGCGTTTGATTTGGCCTTGGCCTGCGTGCCAGAGATCACATCAAACTTGGCAACACCGTGGTATTTGTCGGCAGCAGCCTCGGCTGGGGCATAGCCCTTGCCCTTAACGGTGATCGCATGGATCAGCACAGGGCCGCGCGCGCGGGTTTTGGCGGCGCGTAGGGTGGCCAGCAACTGGCCCATATCGTGCCCATCAATCGGGCCGATGTAATCAAAGCCCAATTCTTCAAACAGCGTGCGGCCCTGCGCGCTGCCTGTGACCAGCGCCTTGGCGCGGCGCGCGCCTTCCCGCAGGGGGCTGGGCAGCGCATCCACAGCGCCTGCCGCCAGATCGCGCAGGCTGGCAAAGGGCGTTTCCGTGGCAAGGCGGTTCAGATAGCTATTCAGCGCGCCCACGGGCGGGGCGATGGACATATCATTATCGTTCAAAATCACAAACAGGCGTTTGCCCAAATGGCCTGCGGCATTCATCGCCTCGTACGCCATGCCAGCGGTGATCGCGCCGTCGCCGATAACGGCAATGGTATCGCCCACGGGCCCGCCCATATCGCGCGCCACAGCAAAACCCAGCGCCGCAGAAATCGATGTGCTGGAATGGGCTGCACCGAAGGGATCATATTGGCTTTCGCTGCGCTTGGTGAACCCCGAAAGGCCGCCCTCTTGGCGCAAGCTGCCCATTTCGGCGCGCCGCCCTGTTAGGATTTTATGGGGATAGCATTGGTGCCCAACATCCCAGATCACCTTGTCGCGGGGCGTATCAAACACCGCGTGAAGCGCAACTGTCATCTCGACCACGCCAAGGGACGATCCCAGATGCCCGCCCGTTTTGGACACCACTTCAATCACGTCGCGGCGCAGCTCGCCTGCTAGGGCGGCCAAATCTGCGTCGCTTAGGCCGCGCAGATCGGCGGGAAGGTAGACTTTGTCCAGCAGCGGCGTTTGGGGCAGCGGCGTTTGGGAAGGTGTGGT
>CAXNEP010000305.1:0-3592 GCA_964200865.1 Cypionkella sp.
GGGCCGAGGTTTTGGCAGAATAGGCCAGTGCCGCGCCCTTAAAACACCCCATGCGCGCCCAGATCGCTTTGCGCATCGCCCCTCAGCAGTGCGGCGTAATGATCGCGCAGGGTGTCGTTGCCGTATTCGGGCGTAGCATCGGCGCTATACGCCGCCCCATCCCACACCAGCATCGACTCGGTGCCATAATACCTGCCAATCTCGGCCAGATTGGCCTTTTCCGCCAGTTTCGGCGATAGGCGGCCAAGGGTTTTCAGAACGGCGATGATGGTGTCCATCAGTGCAATCGGCACATGTTTCACCCGCACATCACGCCCTAATAACTCCCCCAGCATCGCCTCCTGATCCAAGGGCGTTAGCGCAGGCCCTGGCCCGCCAATGGGCAGGATGCGGTTTTGCAGGGCGGGGTTGGTCAGGCACTCCACCAGATACTGCGCAAGGTCGCTGTCTGAAATCGGCTTGCAGGCCGTCAGCCGCCCGTCGCCAAACACCAAAAACGGCTTGCCCGCCGCCACCCGCGCGACCTGCCCCGAAAGTGATTTGAAAAACGCCGTCGGACGCACGATGGAATAGGTCAGGCCGCTGGCCTGCAATTCCGCTTCAAAAGCCAGTTTTGCGCGTTGAAAGTCTAGCAGGGGCTTTTGCACGCAAATTGCCGATAGTAATACAAACTGCGACACCCCCGCCGCCTGCGCCGCAGCCAAGGCCTGCGCATTGGCGCGGTGGTCAATCGCCCATGCATCGCGGGGCGCACCCGTGCGGCTGGCAAGGCAAGAGATGACAGAATCAAACCTTTGCCCCTGCATCGCGCCCGCAACCGCGCCGTCTTGGGTGATATCGGCAATCAGGGTCTGGCAGGCCAGATCGCTTCGCGCGCGCACCAGCGCAATCACCTCATGCCCCGCCGCCAGCAGCGCCGCCGCCGTTGCCCGCCCAATCGTCCCCGTCGCCCCCAAAAGCAAAACGCGCATATTCGCCCCCTTTTGCCCAACATACCCACGCAAATAGAAAAACACCCGCAGTTTTCACCACGGGCGCTTTCGATAAACGTATTCGATAAATTAGCGGCGCAGACCCAGGCGGCCGATCAGCGACTGATAGCGCGCTTCGTCTTTCTTCTTGGTGTAATCCAGCAGCTTGCGGCGCTGGGCAACCATCATAAGCAGACCACGGCGCGAGTGGTTGTCTTTCTTATGGCTTTTAAAATGCTCGGTCAGCGTAGCAATGCGCGACGACAATATCGCAACTTGCACTTCGGGCGAACCCGTATCGCCTTCTTTGGTGGCATATTCTTTAATCAGGCGGGCTTTTTCTTCAACAGTGATCGACATCGGGATCTCCTATCTTAAGGGTGAAGGCACAAGCCGGGATGTCGTCCAGCAGGGCCGATGCTGCCATTTTCAGGCAGATGTGCGCCATTAGGTGAAAACGCGCCAAAAGAAAAGGGGGATTCTGCACGGCTCATGATCTGACAAAGGCCAGACCTCGCCCCACAGTTTTGTTAACCAAAGGCGCAGAAAATCAACCCAAGCGATAGAGAATCGCAGCGATTCATGATAGGGTTTTCTCTGAAAGCATAGGTTTGCACAGCTTTCTTGCGGTGTTTTGGCGGGGTGGCCAATGCACGCCTGTTTTCAAGTTTGTGGGTGGGTGATGGTATGATCGAAGTTATTGGCATTCTGGCAACGCTTTTCGCGGGCATTCTGGCCGATAGCCTGATGCAAAGCCCGTCAGATGAAAACCGCGAAGACGCAAACGAATCAGACAGTGAAAATGATGACGATCAAAATCCTACAAATTACGGATTTATGCTGACAGCGGATGATGATGCAAACGCAGATGACGAAGGCATGCCGCAATCAGATGACCAGCCGCCGCCACCCGAAATGAGCGATACGTTGGCAGGAAGTGGCGACGCGGACATGTTGTTTGCCGAAGGCGGGTCTGATCTGATCATCGGTGGCGCGGGCGATGACAGCCTTGGCGGACGCGCGGGCGATGACACGCTATTTGGCGATTTTGGCGAAGATGAAATGATCGGCGGAGATGGCAATGATATCGTGGATGGCGGCAGCGATAACGATCTCATCTATGGCGAAAATGGCAATGACAGCTTAGATGGCTTTACGGGCGACGACATGCTTTACGCGGGCGCAGGGGATGACGTGGTAAGGGGCGGTGACGGCAACGACCAGTTGTTCGGTGGTGAGGGGGCCGATACCGTTACTGGCGGCGCAGGCAATGACGCGCTCGAAGGCGGCATTGGCGATGACAGTCTGATTGGCGGCGCAGGGGCGGATGAAATCTACGGCGATGTGGGCAATGATACGCTGCATGGCGCGTTTGCGGGCGAAACTGATGCATCTGTCGATTTTCTGAACGGCGGCGCGGGCGATGATGTGCTGATGCTGGGCGCGGGTGATTATGGGCATGGCGATGCTGGCGCAGATGCCTTTACCCTAACCGATTATGGCACGGGCGGCGGTGCGGTGCAGATAACCGATTTTGACCCTGCCGAAGACCAGTTGATCTTGCTGTATGACCCCGCTTTGGGCGACGCGCCCACAGCCTCAATCGCGCAAGATGCGGGTGGCAATACCCAAATCTTGCTGGGCGGCGATGTTGTGGCCACGCTGACCAATGGGGCGCAAATCAGCCTGCAGGATGTTATCCTGCGCGCAGGCTAATCGGCCCACTCCATCGGCTGCACATTATAGCCGATATACAGCGGATGCTTGGGCGCGCCGCCCTTGGCCAGCCCCAAATGATGCAGCAGGTGGCCCTGCGCAAGCAGCATCTGCGCCACCTGCGCGCCCCGCCCCATATGCGCGCCATGCGTGCCCCACGCGCAGATAATACGGTCAGCCCAGGCGGCAGCCTGAAGAATCGCCGCATCATTTGCAGGGCCAATCGGATCGCCCGCGCGCCGCATATCGGCGGGGTCGGTCGCGCGAAAGGCAAAGATATTGACCACCTGAAACGCGCCATAGCCCATTGCGCGAGCGCGCCGCTCGCACCGCTCGACCGTGGGGTCATTTTGCACTTCGGTCGCAGTTGACGGGTTCAGCATCACAAATGTCACGCGGCGTGCCCCGCTGTCCCACTCTCTTCGCAATGTATATCTATAGCGCTCGCAGTCAGAATAAACCGCCCAGCTTTGGCGCAGCAAATCTTTATGCTGGCGCGTGATGGTCATGCATCATTTCCGCACAAACACGCGGGCGGGGTGCAATTCGCCCCCCCGATAATGGCCCACCGCCACAGCGCGCCCGTTTAGGCTGGCCCAAGCCTCGGTGCCAAAATCCAAATGCCCCAGCACTTGGCCAGGGTTGCCATTGCGCAGCCGCGCCGCGCCTTCGGGCGTGCAAACCAGTTCGGGCAGGCCATGCAGCCCAATTTCCAAGGGCTGCACAAAACCTTCCAACGCAGGCGTTTTCGCCATGCGGTCGATGTCATCTACTGACACGCCTTCGCTGGCCACAAATGGCCCCGACCATTCGCGCCGCAGCCAAGCGACATGGCCAAGGCAGCCCAAAGCCGCCCCCAAATCGCGGGCAATGGCGCGTACATAGCCGCCCTTACCGCAAATCAT
>CAXNEP010000306.1:0-3583 GCA_964200865.1 Cypionkella sp.
AACGCACGAAATATCGCTTTCTGGGTCATCATGTTTCTTTTGCTGCTGACCTTGTTCCAGTTCTTTGGCGGCGGCAGCAGCAGCACCAGCACGCAGGCGACCAACACCGTCAGCTATTCGGAATTTATTACCATGGTCGAGGCGGACGAGGTGCAAAGCGCCACCTTGAACGGCGAGCAGGTGACGTTCCAATCGAAAGATGGCCGTTCTTTGCTGACGATTGCGCCTGTTGACAACACGCTGACGCAGCGCCTGATCGACAATAACGTGCAGGTCGTGGCCAAGGCGCAAACGCCGTCGGGGTTTATGTCGCTGATTTCGGTTTGGTTGCCATTTGTGCTGCTGATTGGCCTGTGGTTTTTCTTCATGAACCGTATGCAGGGTGGGGGCAAAAGCGGTGCGATGGGCTTTGGCAAATCGCGCGCGAAACTGCTGACCGAAAAGCATGGCCGTGTGACCTTTGACGATGTGGCAGGCATTGACGAGGCCAAGGACGAGTTGGAAGAGATTGTCGAATTTCTGCGCAATCCGCAGAAATTCAGCCGTCTGGGCGGCAAAATTCCAAAAGGCGCGCTGCTGGTTGGCCCGCCCGGAACGGGTAAAACCCTGCTGGCCCGCGCCATTGCGGGCGAGGCTGGGGTGCCGTTCTTTACCATCTCGGGTTCGGACTTTGTCGAAATGTTCGTGGGCGTTGGCGCAAGCCGTGTGCGCGATATGTTTGAGCAGGCCAAGAAAAACGCCCCCTGCATCGTGTTCATCGACGAGATTGACGCCGTGGGCCGTGCGCGCGGTGTGGGCATTGGCGGCGGCAATGACGAGCGCGAGCAGACGCTGAACCAGTTGCTGGTGGAAATGGACGGGTTTGACGCGAACGAAGGCGTGATCATTGTGGCGGCCACGAACCGCCCCGATGTTCTTGACCCTGCCTTGCTGCGCCCCGGCCGTTTTGACCGCCAAATTCAGGTGCCCAACCCCGATATTCGGGGCCGCGAGAAAATTTTGGGCGTTCATGCGCGGAAAACCCCGTTGGGGCCAGATGTTGACCTGCGCATCATCGCGCGCGGTTGCCCCGGCTTTTCGGGCGCTGATTTGGCCAATTTGGTCAACGAGGCCGCGCTGATGGCCGCCCGCATTGGCCGCCGTTTTGTGACCATGGAAGATTTTGAAAAGGCCAAGGACAAGGTCATGATGGGGGCCGAGCGCCGCAGCATGGTGATGACCGAGGATGAGAAAAAGCTGACCGCCTATCACGAAGCGGGCCATGCCATTGTGGGTCTGAATGTGCCGCATCACGACCCCATTCACAAAGCGACGATCATTCCGCGCGGGCGCGCGCTGGGCATGGTGATGAGCCTGCCTGAACGCGACCAGTTGTCTGTTAGCTACACCAAGTACAAATCAAAAATCGCGATGGCGATGGGCGGTAAGGTGGCCGAAGAGCTGATCTTTGGGGCGGAAAATGTCACCTCTGGTGCCACGTCTGATATTCAGCAAGTCAGCCGTATCGCGCGCGCGATGGTCACGCAGTTCGGTTTTTCCGAAGCCTTGGGCAATGTCGATTACGCGAACGAGCGGGAAAGCTATTTGGGCACTGCCAGCGGTGGCGCGTCCCATTCGGGAACGACGCAAAAGCTGATCGATGACGAGGTCAAAAAGATTGTCGACGAGGGTTATGCCCGCGCCAAGCAAATCTTGACCGACAAGAACGAAGATCTGCACCGCTTGGCCAAGGGTCTGCTAGAATATGAAACCCTAACGGGCGAGCAGATTACCCGTGTGATCGCAGGCCTGCCGCTGGCATCGGTGGATGATGGCATGGGGCCAGGCCCAAGCACGGGCGGCAGCGGCGATGTGCTGGCGGTGCCAAAAACCCGCGCGCGCAAGCCAAAGGCTGACCCAACCCCCGAGCCAAGCGCGTAAACACACGCCCACGGCCAAGCACAGCCCCGAACCCCGCGCATTGGGTTTCGGGGCTTTTGCGTGATCTGGCTAGGCAAACAGCATCGCAATGGGTAAGCATGGCCCAGACCTGCCGCAATTCGGAGTGCGCGATGATTTCTGTTTACGGCCTGACCAACGGGCTTTTGACCTTGCTTGACCCTTCCGATATTGCCAGCGACCGCGCGCTGTGGATTGATCTGGAAAGCCCCACCCTTGCCGAAGAGGCACTGGTAGAGGCGGCAATGCAAATCAACATTCCCACGCGCGAGGATATGCAGGAAATTGAAAACTCCTCGCGCCTGTATACCGAAGGCGGCGCGCTGTTTCTAACCGCGCAGATACTGGCCACGCATGAACCTGCGGCAACCGAAATCAGCCCTGTCACCTTTGTGGTGATGCCGCAGAAAATGGTGACGGTGCATTACCACCGCCCGGGGTCTTTCGCCTATTTCGTCAAATGGGCGGCGGCGAATAAGATTGTGCTGGGCAGCGGGACAAGCGCGCTGCTGTATCTGCTGGAATCGGTCGTGGACAGGCTGGCCGACGTGCTAGAGGGCGAGGCGCGCAAGCAAGACGCGCTGTCGATCGCCATTTTCGCCGCCCACCGCCCCAAGGGTAAAACCGAAACCTTGGCCGCTGTGTTGCAGCGCATTGGGCGGGCCGAGGATTTGAACTGCAAAATCAGCGAAAGCCTTGGCACGCTGTGGCGGCTGGCGGGGTATTTGGCCGCCGCCCCCGTGCCCGCGCTGGCCAAAAGCAAGGCCGATAAAGCCGCCATTCACGACCGCCTTTTGCTGAAAACCTTGCAGCGCGATTTGGCATCGCTGCGCGAGGTGGCCGATACGCATTCGGTCAAAATCCGCTTTCAGTTGGATGCCACGCTGGGGGTGATTAACATTCGCCAATCAGATGTGGTTAAGGTGTTCTCGGTTGTCGCCTTCGTGTTCCTGCCGCCCACGCTGATTGCCAGCATTTACGGCATGAACTTTGCCGTCATGCCCGAATTGCAGTGGCGCTGGGGGTATCCGATGGCAGTGGGGCTGATGGTGCTGTCAGCGGTGATCCCCACGATTATTTTCAGATGGAAAAGGTTGCTTTGATCGGGCAGGGTGGCGCGAAATAGGAGAGTGCGATGCCTGCCCTGATGCCGACGCAAATCTATGGAACAATCACGTGGCTGGGGCTGGTGGGGGACCGCGATGCAGCCCTTGCCAGCACGCCCGTTCAGGAAATTACGGCGCTGTTTTCGGGGCCAGTTGGCGAGGCGCACGGCGGGCTGACGCGCCCGTCCGATAGCCGCGTTTTGGCGCAATACAAACGCGGCACACCCATTCGTAACACGCGGCAGTTTTCGATACTGTCGGCGGAAGATTTGGCGGCGATTGCGGCCAAGATGGGGATTGAAGGGTTGGATGGCGCGCTGGTGGGGGCGAATATGATTGTCTCTGGCATCCCCGATTTCACCCACCTGCCCCCATCTAGCCGCTTGCAGAACGAGGCGGGGGCCACGCTGACCATCGACATGGAAAACCGCCCCTGCACCCTGCCGCATGAACCGATTGAGGCGCAGCACGCGGGGTTCGGATCGCGGTTTAAGGCGGCGGCAAAAGGGCGGCGCGGGGTGACGGCGTGGGTGGAGCGC
>CAXNEP010000307.1:0-3578 GCA_964200865.1 Cypionkella sp.
ACTGGCGATATTCGCCGCGACCCAATCGATGACCTGCTGGCTTTCGGCCAACGGACTCGGGAAAAGCGCATTCAAAATGTAACCCGCCGCAATGGCGCAGCCCAAAGACAACACGGGCGACCATGCAAACCAGTTGCACCACACCGAAAGCGGCGCAATCAGTTTGGAATAGCGCAGCCAAGCGGTTGCGCCATAAACGCTTGTCCCGCCCGATTTGTTACCGAACATCCCTGCCATTTCGGCATAGGTAAAGCTTTGCAAAAACCCCATCACCATCGAGATCATCCAGACCGCGAAGGCCAGCTTGCCCGTTGTTCCCGCGATCCCACCAATTGAGAACAGCACCAAAGGCGGCACACCCGCCGCAACCCAAAATGCACCCTTCCAATCTAGCGCTCGAACCATCTGGCCCGATCCAGCATTGTCTGTCATGTCCCTTTTCTCCTGTTGAACCCGGCGCATGATGGGCAGCAGATTGCCACCCCCTGCGCACGTTGATTTTCAAGCCACCCACCTGCCTTGCGTCTGGCTAGCTGGGCCTTGTCCCCCTTGTTCCCACGTTACCGCGTATCGGCGCAGCCGCTGTTGGGCCTGCGACGCGATGCCACATTGAAAGCACGAGGACGCTTCCAAGGCGAGAAAAATTTATCATTTAGGGAAAAAATGTTTCCTTAGAGTCCGGCGGCCTGTACTGCCATCGGCCTAGCTGCCTGATTTTTAAACAAAACGGCCCCCGACGCTTGCGCCAAGGGCCGTTTAGGTTCGGCAAACAGATTAGTTTTGCAGATAGCTGTCCATCGAATCTTCGAGCGCCTTTTCCCATGGCGTGTGGTGCACTGGGGCCATGGTGCCCGTGATGACCGATTTATACGCATTATCGCGGAACGACATGATTCCCTTTTTCTTATGTTCTTTCCATTCGAAGAACGCTTCGCAGGCCCCGTCAACGTCAAAAGACGGATAGTCGGTTTCTGCGATCAGTTCCTTAATGTAGTCGCCCTGATAGTGAATCGCGTCATGGGCGTCTTGGCCCGCATCTTCGCCCGCCAGGCGGTCTGCCACATCCTTCAGTAGCACAGCTTTATCCGACGGAATTTCAATGCGCCCCATGATGGCATCGCGCACCCACCATGCTTGGGCATCAAACATGTTAAAGGTAAACCATTGATCCTGCATGCCGATGTAGAACAGTTTGGGGTTATGCACCCATGCGACGCCTTTGTACAAATCTGCTGTTGCTAGACGGTTTGCAGTTTTTAGGCGCAGATCATCGGGCAGATAGGGGAAGTGGTGCTTGTATCCTGTGCACAGGATCACTGCGTCGATTTTCTTTGACGTGCCGTCTTTGAAATAGGCGGTGTCCTCGTCCATCCGTTCAAGCGCGGGGACTTCTTGCCAGTTGTCGGGCCAGTCATAGCCCAACGGCGCATTGCGATAAGCCACGGTGATCGACTTGGCCCCATATTTCCAGCACTGGCTGCCGACATCTTCGGCAGAATAGGAAGACCCCAGCAACAGCAGGTCTTTGCCCGTGAATTCGCGCGCATCGCGGAAATCATGGGCGTGCATCACGCGGCCATGGAATTTATCAAAGCCTGGGTATTCTGGCACGCTGGGCGTGCTGAAATGGCCCGACGCCACGATGACGTGGTCAAAATCTTCGTCATACATGCTGTCTTTTTTCAGATCATGCACGGTGACGGTGAAATTGCCCTTATCCGTGTTATGGCGCACCATCCGTATGGTGGAAGAAAAGCGGATCCAATCGCGCACGCCAGCCTTTTTCACGCGGCCTTCGATATAGTCGAACAGAACTGCACGCGGCGGATAGCTGGCGATTTGCTTGCCGAAATGCTCTTCGAATGAATAGTCGGCAAATTCCAGCCCCTCTTTTGGGCCGTTCGACCACAGATAGCGATACATCGAACCGTGAACAGGCTCGCCATGTTCATCAAGGCCTGTGCGCCATGTATAGTTCCAAAGGCCGCCCCAGTTGGACTGCTTTTCAAAGCACACCACCTCGGGAATCTCGGCCCCTTTGGCCTGCGCGGATTGGAACGCACGCAGTTGCGCAAGCCCTGACGGCCCCGCACCAATAACGGCTACTTTTTTCTTCATGGACACCTCCAGCTGTTCTGTTCTGGCAGATAATTTCGCGCGCTGCCTTTGGCGCGATGTTAGAATCCGAGTTGCGCCTGTGTCAAATATTATTCCTGCTGTGAAAAATTGAAACTGCAGCTAAAGCATTGGGCTGCCCGTGTTTTTGGCATTTGCGCGCCGCAAAATTTGGCCAGCGCGGTGCGGCTGCGCCGCCAGCCCCGCGCCGATTTTTCTTGCCCGCGCCAAAATTCCCTTTGATACTGCGAAAAATCAACGCAGCCTTCTGACGTGGCGCGCAGCAAATACCCTAGATCATCATCAAAATTTCCAAGGAACCCAGCCATGAAACCCATCGACCCAGCCGACCGCAAGATCGCCAATATCCATTCTGCCGTCTTTCAGCCCTTTGTCTATCCTGACGGCACGGCACTGGGCGACAGTATCTTGCAACTCGATGATGGAATCGCATTGGGCACAGGTTTTCACGTCTACCGTATGCCTGCGGGGATGACGACGATGGGCCACCGCCACAACGGGCATGAACAATTCCTGATCTTGGATGGTGAGTTGCACGAAAGCGATGGCACCATCCTTCGCGCGGGCGATTTGGTGTTCTACCGCGATGGAACCGAGCATAATTCCTATACCCCAAACGGCTGCCTTTTGGCGGTGCATATTGTTGGGCCAGAATTTCCAGTGGAATAGCGGCCGCAATGCAAAAGGCCCCAGAACATCTGGGGCCTTTGTTTCTGGCACAGCGCTGGGGTCAAATATCCAGCGTGTTTTCGGTTTCCCATTTTGAAAAATGCGATGCGTAGCTGTCCCATTCCTTATGCTTCAGCTTGAGGAATGCCGACGAAAACTCATCGCCCATCATGGATTTCAGGGTGGTATCCTTGTCAAACTCGCGCAGCGCATCCAGCAGGTTCAGCGGCAATTTCGGTGCGTCGGTCACGGTATGGCCCATCTGGTACATATCGATGTCATAGCGCCGCCCAGGATCAGCCTTTGTGCGCACCCCGTCCAGACCAGCGGCCAAAATGACCGCCTGCATCAAATAAGGGTTCGCCGCCCCGTCAGGCAGGCGCAGTTCAAACCGCCCTGGGCCTGGCACGCGCACCATATGGGTGCGGTTGTTGCCCGTCCATGTCACCGTATTGGGTGCCCATGTCGCCCCAGACGAGGTGCGCGGCGCGTTGATGCGTTTATAGCTGTTGACCGTTGGGTTGCAGATTGCGGCCAAGGCGCTGGCGTGTTTCATGATGCCGCCCAGAAAATGGCGGCCCTGATCGGACAGGCCCAGTTCTTTGGACTTATCCGCAAACGCATTGGTTTTACCATCCAGTGACCAGACCGAGATATGCGCATGGCAGCCCGAACCTGTTAACCCCTTAAACGGTTTGGGCATAAACGTGGCGCGCAGCCCGTGCTTTTCGGCCACCGATTTCATCATGAACTTGAAGAAACTGTGCTTGTCT
>CAXNEP010000308.1:0-3577 GCA_964200865.1 Cypionkella sp.
GCGGATAAACTGGCGATCAATTTTGACGATATCAAAGAATAATTCGCGGAAATAGCGGATTGCCATCTGCCCTGACCCGAAGTTATCCAGCGCCACAGCAATGCCTTCGCGCTGAAATTCATCCATAAGAGAGATGACACTTTCGGGCATAATCATGGCCGAACTTTCTGAAATTTCCAAAATCAGCCGCGCGCCAATATCGCCACCCGCCGCCAGCCCCGCCCGCAGCGTTTGGCGCCATGCCGGATACCCGATAGAACGGGCTGACATATTCAGCGACAGACGCAAATTGGGGTGGGCGGTAAGGGCGCGCAAGCCCGTTTCTAGTGCGATGACGTCAATCTGTCGGCCCATGTCTGTGCCTTCGGCCACGCCCATAAAATCCTTGGCGGGGATCACGCGATGGGACGGGTCAAGAATGCGGATCAGCCCTTCGTAAAAGGCGGTTTTGCTGGGGTCTGCCGCCGTGACCACGGGTTGATAGGCAAGGCGCAGCCGCTTTTGCGCCAAAGCATCCCGCACCATGTCTAAAGTGGTGCGATCAATCCCTTCAATGGCCGCGCCAAACGGGCTGGCAAGGCCCGCCACTGCATCGATTTTTGGTTTGCCCCGAACTAAGCTCATTTACTCCGACCCTATCCTTTCGCGAAATACTGCGCCTAAAGGTATAATTTCGGGTAAAATTTGGCATTTACGCCGAATTGTTGGCAAGTTTTGCCGCACTGCGCGCGCATTTTCACCTTGCCCCAGCCTTTTCGCTGGCCATACTGCCGCCAAGAAACGCTTGCAAAGGACTATCTCTATGCACAAAACCCTACTTGCCGCGCTGGCAGCCATTTTCTTGTCTGCGCCGACTGTTTCAGCCTTCACGATGCCTAAAGATGAAGATGCGGCGCAGTTTGTGACCTCGAACGTGATTGCCACCTTTTATCACGAGTTGGGCCATGCCCTGATTGATGTGCTGCAATTTCCCGTTTTAGGCCGCGAAGAGGACGCCGCCGATGCATTGTCTGCCTATTTGACGCACCAAATTTGGGAAGAGGACAGCGCCGCAATAATCGTGGCCGATAGTGCGAATGCCTATCTGTTGTATAGCTACGAGGCAGAGGCAAACGGCTATGAAACCGCCTATTGGGATGAGCATAGCCTTGATTTGCAACGCTATTACAATCTGGTTTGCCTATTCTATGGTGCCGATCCTGCGGCGCGCGGGGAATTTGTGGCAGAATTTGAATTGCCCGAAAATCGGGCCGAACGGTGCGAAGCAGAATATGCCCAAGTCGACCAGGCATGGGGTACTTTGTTGGAATCAGCAGAATATAAACAGGGCGCTGCAGGTCTTGTCATGCAGGGCGATGCCAGCGATCCTATTGCGGCGATCCTTGCCGAAGAAGTGTCCGACTTCAACAAATCTTACAGCCTTCCGACCGAGGTTGTGGTAGAGGTGGCACCTTGCGGAGAGGCGAACGCCTTTTACTACAGCGGCAACTCCACGATCACGATATGCACAGAATATGCCGAAGATTTGGCGCGCATTTACGAATCGCAGTCCGAAGAATGACTGGCTTGTGATTTTGTGATCACGCAAAATTTTCTTGTGATCACAAACATTGAAAATTCCGCCGCGCCGCGGCAATTGGTGGGGAATTTGGATGACACCGCCGATAATCGCGCTATTAAACAACAGACAGCCGCCGCATTGCAGCGTATCCATGCAAGGCAGCGCCAGCCGCAAAAAGGATGACCGATGGCCGAAGTGAAATCCAGCAGCCCGCGCCCTGTAGAACGCCCGTTGTCACCGCATTTGCAAATCTACCGTCCGCAACTGTCAGCGATCACATCGATCCTGACGCGGATCACGGGGAATGCGCTGATTGTGGGTGTTCTGCTGGCGGTGTGGTGGCTTACCGCCGCCGCGATTTCCGACAAAGCCTTTGCGCTCGCCAACGCTGTGGGGACCAGTTGGTTTGGTGATTTGGTGTTTTTGGGTAGCGCTTGGGCGGTTTGGTATCACTACCTTGCAGGCCTGCGGCATTTGTATTTCGACGCGGGCCATGGGCTGGATATTCCCACAGCCGAAAAGCTGGGATGGGGCATGATTGTTGGGTCGGTCGTGCTAACTGTGCTGACTGTGTTCATCGTTTAAGGGGGCGGAAATGCGCTATTTGACACCACGCAAAAGGGCTGTTGGCAAAGGGTCTGCTCATGCTGGCACACATCATCATTGGTCGATGACCATGTCATCGGTTGCGCTGGCTTTTTTGGTACCGACATGGATGTATCTGTTCGGCAGCGCCTTGGGCCAAAGCCGCGCCGATGTGGTATTGGCATTCTCTCATCCCTTCACCGCCATACTCACAGCGCTTATTCTGGTCATTGGTATGCGCCATTTCGCCATGGGCGCGACGATGATGATTGAAGATTATTCGCGCGGCACTGCCCGCAAAATGTTGGTGATGTTTGTCACCTCGCTGGCCACTGTGATTGCTGCGACGGGGCTTTATGCCCTGATCCGCATCGCCCTTTAAGGTATTGAATATGAACGCCTATCCCTATGAAGTGCATGATTATGACGTGGTTGTTGTGGGCGCGGGCGGCGCGGGGTTGCGCGCCACGCTGGGCATGGCCGAACAGGGCCTGCGCACGGCCTGCGTGACCAAAGTGTTCCCCACCCGCAGCCATACCGTTGCAGCCCAAGGCGGCATTGCGGCCAGCCTTGGCAATATGGGGCCTGATAGCTGGCAGTGGCACATGTATGACACGGTCAAAGGCAGCGATTGGCTGGGCGATACTGACGCGATGGAATACCTTGCGCGCGAGGCGCCAAAGGCCGTGTACGAGTTGGAACATTATGGCGTGCCGTTTTCCCGCACCGAAGAGGGCAAGATTTATCAGCGCCCCTTTGGCGGCCATACCACCGAATTTGGCGAAGGCCCCCCAGTGCAGCGCACCTGCGCCGCCGCCGACCGCACGGGTCATGCCATTTTGCACACGCTTTATGGCCAGTCGCTGAAGAACAACGCGGAATTCTACATTGAATATTTCGCGTTGGATTTGATTATCACCGATGGCCGCTGCACGGGTGTTGTGGCGTGGAAACTGGACGATGGAACGATCCATGTGTTCAACGCTAAAATGGTGGTGCTTGCCACGGGCGGCTATGGGCGTGCCTATTTCAGTGCAACCTCGGCCCACACCTGCACAGGAGATGGCGGCGGCATGGTGGCCCGCGCGGGCCTGCCCTTGCAAGATATGGAATTTGTCCAATTCCACCCCACGGGCATTTATGGCTCGGGCTGCCTGATTACCGAAGGCGCGCGCGGCGAAGGCGGCTATTTGACCAATTCCGAAGGCGAGCGGTTTATGGAACGCTACGCCCCCCATTACAAAGACCTTGCGCCGCGCGATTATGTGTCGCGCTGCATGACGATTGAAATTCGCGAAGGGCGCGGCGTCGGGCCGAACAAAGACCATATCAGCCTGCACCTAAACCACCTTCCGCGCGAGGCGTTGGAGCTGCGCCTGCCTGGCATCACCGAATCGGCGCGCATTTTTGCAGGCGTTGATCTGCATAAAG
>CAXNEP010000309.1:0-3573 GCA_964200865.1 Cypionkella sp.
CATGGGCAAACAGGGTCAGAGAAAATATCAAGGCGGGTCATAGCATCCTCATCGGTTTGCGCCGTTGTTTTCTGTTTTCTGGGCGGGGTCAAGGGGCAGGGGTGGCCAGCGCATCCCGTTTTGCCCCAAGGTTGCATCGTGCGGCGCGATAGGGTATCGCGCAACCCATGTCCAGCGATCCCAAACGCATGATCAAACTTGCCCGCGAAAGCGGCGATGTGGCCCCGCCCGCGCCGCTGGATTTGGGCGCGCGCGTGCGCGATTTGCGCCGCGCAAAAGGCTGGACGTTAGAGCAGGCCGCAGCCCAAGGTGGGCTTGCACGATCGACCCTGTCAAAAATTGAAAATGGGCAAATGTCGCCCACTTTTGAAGCACTTAAGAAGCTGGCGCTGGGGCTTGGAATCTCGGTGCCGCAGCTGTTTACACCCGCGCCCGCGCCGCAAGTATCGGGCCGCATGGTCACCACCAAACTGGGCGAGGGCCAAGCCCACGCGACCACGACATACGAGCATGAATTGCTGGCAGCGGGCCTGACCAAAAAGCAAATGCTGCCCTACCGCGCCACCATTCGCGCCCGCGCGATGGAAGATTTTGACGGCTGGGTGCGCCACGAGGGCGAGGAATTTCTCTATGTCCTCACAGGGGTTGTGCGCCTGTACACAGAATTTTACGAACCCGTCGACCTGCGGCGCGGCGACAGCGCCTATTATGACGCGGGCATGGGGCACAATGTGATTTCCCTGTCTGAAGACGACGCGACGATTTTATGGATCACGTCGCTGGTGTAAGCCGCTTGACCCTGCCCGCCCGCGGGCGCAATTTGGCCGCAGCAGATACAAGCACGGGCGGGGAAGGTTTATGCGCAGCGCAATTTTGACCGACCTTCACGCCAACCGCGAAGCTTTTGAGGCCGTCTTGGCCGATTTAGACGGGAGGGGCATAGATCGGCTTGTGTTTTTGGGCGATTTGGTGGGGTATGGCCCCGATCCTGATTGGGTTTTGGACACGGTAGAAACCTTGGTCGCCAAGGGTGCCTTGGCGGTGCGCGGTAACCATGACCGCGCGGTTTGTGCCCCTGATGGTGCCATGAATCCCGCCGCGCGCCGTGTGATTGATTGGACCGTAAACCGATTGAATGCGCGGCAAAAGCTGTTCTTGTCAGATTTGCCAATGAGCCTGCAAGATGGCGATACATTGTTCGTTCATGCGTCGGCCAATGATCCGCAAGATTGGCTTTATGTCACCGACGCGCACCGCGCCATGCCGTCGTTTCGCGTGTCTGCCGCGCGGCTTATTTTTGTGGGCCATGTGCATAAACCTGCCCTTTACAGCGAAGATCGAAATGGCCGCGTCGTGGGCTTTGACATTCCCTTTGGCGCGCCCATTCCTTTGATTTCGTCGCGCCGCTGGCTGGGGGTTGTAGGCTCGGTTGGCCAACCGCGCGATGGTACGGGGCAGGCGAGTTACTGCATTTTGGATCATGCCACCAAAGAGCTTACCTTTCGCCGCGTCGGATATGACGCAGCGCTTACGGCCAAAAAGTCGCGCGCGGCGGGCCTGCCTGAACGGCTGGCGCAGCGCCTGATGCAGGGGTTTTGAACATGGTCATCCGCGCCGCCGAAGGGCTTGAAATTGATGGATTTACCTTGGGCAAGCAGCTGCACCAAGGCGGGTTTGCAACGATTTGGGATGTCACGCATCCACAGCATAAACTACCGATGGTGATGAAGGTGCCCACCATTATGGACGGTTACGACGGCCCCACGATTGTGGGATTTGAAGTGGAACAAATGATCATGCCGCGTCTTTTGGGGCCGCATGTGCCCCGCGTAATTGCCTTGGGTGATTTTGCGCGGCTGCCCTTCATTGTTACAGAATACATCGCGGGCGGCTCGCTTTTGGAACGGTACAAAAAGGCGCCGCTTCCCATTGACGAGGTCGTGGATATGGCCGCGCGGATGGCGGGGGCTGTGCATGAGTTGCACCGCCAACAGGTGATTCATTTGGATTTGAAGCCTGCCAATTTTCTATGCCGCCCCACGGGCGAGATGGTTTTGGTGGATTTCGGTCTTTCGCGCCACGGGCAACTGCCCGATCTCTTGGCCGAAGAATTCAGCATCCCTATGGGCACATTTACCTATATCGCGCCCGAACAGTTTCTGCGCGAGCGGGCTGATCTGCGCTCTGATCTGTTTGCACTTGGCGCGATGATCTACGAGGCTGCAACGGGCAAACTGCCCTTTGGCGCGCCTGAAAAGCTGTCTGCCGTGCGCCGGCGGCTGTGGGAAGACCCAATTCCACCCCGCGCGCTGCGCGCCGAAATTCCCGAATGGTTGCAAGAGGTTATTCTGCGCGCGCTGGAGGTTGACCCAAGCCAGCGTTATCAGTCGGCTGCGCAGATGCGCTATGATCTTACAAATCCTGCACAAATCCGCCTGACGGCGCGCGCGCATAAATTGGCGCAAGACGGATTTTGGGTGCGGCGCAATCGAAAGGCTCAGATGGGGCGGATAAAGGCGTTTCCGCCGCCGCCGTCGATTGCGCGGCAGATCGAGCGTGCGCCCGTGCTGCTTGTGGCTGTTGATTTGGCCCCTGAAATGGAGGCGTTAGGCGACAAACTGCGCCTTACTATTCAACGAATGTTGAACAACCGCCCCGATGCGCGCGTGGCTTGTGTGAATGTGATCAAAACCGCGCGGCTGGGTATCGATGCCACCACCGATGCCAGCGGCACCAACCTGCATGTCGCGCGGTTGGTTGATCTGCGCATTTGGGCAGAAGGTATTGATCTGCCGATGGATCGGCTGACCTATACGGTTCTGGAAGGCAACGATCCCGCAGCGGTGATTATTGACCATGCAGAATCGATGCGCGCGGATCATATCATTATGGGCGCGCGGGCATCTAATGCGGGGCGCAGATTTTTGGGGTCTGTTTCGGCCAAAGTTGTGGCCGAAGCGGGCTGTTCGGTGACTGTGGTGCGCCGGCGCGAGGCTGTCGATGAAGACAGCCCTGCGCCTGCAAAAAGTGGCGCGCAGTAAAGCTGCGCGCGACTAATCGTTATTCCTGATACCACCACACTTCGGGTTGGAAGCCCAGCCAATCGCCGTAAAGTGGCGTTTTGGCAGGGAATTTCAGCGCCTTAACATGGGCCAGCCGCGATTTATCCGAATACCACAGCGGGATCACATAACGCCCTGCGGTCAAGATACGGTCCAGCGCCTGCGTGGCCACCACAAATTCTTCGCGCGTTTTGGCCTGCACCATGGTTTTGATCATCGCTTCGGCGGCGGGCACGTTCATGCCCATCCAGTTGCGCGTGCCAGGTTCCGTGACGCCAGCCGCCCCCCAATACAGCGTTTGCTCATTACCAGGCGACAGCGACAGGCTGCGCACATAATGTGTCATATCAAAGTCATAGGCGGTGCTGCGTTCTTTGTACTGGGCGCTATCGACTGTTGTCAGCTTGGCCTCAATCCCCAGACGTTTCAGCGCCTCGATATAGATATTGGCGGCGGCGATGATGTCATCCTGCCCATTGGTCAGCAGAATTTCAAAGGTGAACGGCGCGCC
>CAXNEP010000310.1:0-3559 GCA_964200865.1 Cypionkella sp.
ATTCAGGTACCGATTGGGAAACCATCGAATTTCAAAGCGTTCGGTTCAACGAAACGTCCGAAGCGACGGGCAATATGAACGGCGGGGGCAGCTGTGCGCGGCAAACAAATTCCTTGGCCGTGACGGGCAACACCCCGCTTATTGGCGTGCAAGTGGCCCGCCCCGTCAGCGCAACCGCCTCTACAACGATCAACAATAAGTTGAACGCAATCGTGCCAACGGCCTTTGTTCTTGGCAACATCGTCGATACAACGGGCGGGCTGAAATGGTCTTTGGCAGCCCTTGACCCCAGCCTAAAGCCCGTGATTGCGGGCCAAATCACATCTGGCACGTCCCCTGGCACCATCTCGGGCCGCCCGCGCGATTACACCGCAGACGACACGATGAAAGTGCTGTTGTTTTTCACAAACAATGCCTTCGCCAATGCAAACTATGCGGCATCCCAACTACAAGGCGGTCATACGGGCCGCGAAATTCGCCCTGAATTTTTGGGCGACACCCCTTCGACCATTTGGCGCACACCGGGGGTTGCAACATCAACGCAGCCCGTGCGCCTGTCGGTGTTTCACAACAATGCACCCGATTCAACACGCCCCTATTGGGTGACCCAAGGCCTCACAACCAATCCGCAGCCCGCATCGGAAAATGCGCAGTGGATGGCCACCCCCTACCAGCACCCGGGCGGCGGCGCGCCTGTGCGCCTGACGTGGGGCCAAGCCATGTCGCAAATCACCCTCTTCACCATCATTCGCCAGCTCTACATGGCCCCCTTTAGCCCCGTGACAAATACGACAAACACGTGGTCGGCCTTGGTTGACCGTTTCACCTATATCGTGCGCGACAGCGCCCAAGACCGCGCAAACTTTACCGCGCTGTGCGCTGCCGCCAAACAGCAAGGCGTGCTGATTTACATGATGCGCGGCCCTGGCAGCACTTCGGTCACGGCAACGACCGATGGGCAAAGAGCGCATAACGCCGACGTCACCCTTGCCAACCCCGTCTATAACGGCTGCGCCACCTCTAGCGCGCATGTGTTCACGCTTGGCACAACAAACATCCGCTCTACGCTGCGGATGATCGCATCCAACATCGCCCAATTGACCCTGACCCAGTAAAGAAGATGCACATGCGCGCCCTATCAAAATTTAGAAGCTGGCTGTCGCGCGAAGACGGCACCGCAAGTATCGAATTCATCACAGTCATGCCGCTGGCGGTGGCAATTTTGCTGGCCTCTGGCGAAGCGTCGATGGTCAGCCTGCGCAAAACAGCGCTAGATCGCGCGCTGGATATGACCGTGCGCGAACTTAGGCTGGGCCAAATCGCCAACCCGACCGTTGCAGAATTGCGCACGCGCATTTGCAACCGCATGAATGTGCTAGAAGATTGCGCCGCAAACCTGACGCTGGAATTGACCGTGCGCAGCACCTCGACAACAGGCATTGTCACCGTGCCCAACCTGACCAACTTGTGCATCAACCGCGCCACGAACATTGAACCCGTGCTTTTGTTCCAGCCCGGCGCGGCCAATGATCTGGTTTTAGTGCGCGCCTGCCTTGTGCAAGATTACTTTTTCCCAACAACGGCCAACCAAATCAGCCTTGAAAATCAAGCGGGCAATGAATTTCGCCTGATAGCCACAACAGCCTTTGTGAATGAACCCCGATAGGATTTGATGATGCAACGCGCCCTTCACGCCATTCGTAAATTCATATCCGAAACGCGCGGCAGTATCGCTGTCGAAGCGGTTCTAATCCTGCCCGTCATGGCCACAATGTTCATTTTCTTTACCGTCTATTGGGACGCCTATCGCAGCAAAAACCTTGCGCAAAAGGCAACCTATACCATTGCTGACATCATCTCGCGCGAGCGGGCACAGATTGTGCCGAACTATGCCAAAAGCTTTGTGCGCGTGTTCAATTACGCTGCCGAAGTGCCGGGCACATTAAATGTCACAAATTATGAAACCTCGGCCGCGATTATTCGCGTCACCAGCGTAACTTTCACCGAAGGCGAAGACGAAGACGACGAAGGCCAAGTCAACATGGTGTGGTCAATTTCGTCCGACCCAAGGCGTATGCCAGAATGGACAAACGACACGATCGACGACATTGCAGACCAAATTCCCGCCATGTTGGACGGCGATAACATCATCGTTGTGGAATCGCGTATGCGCTGGCAGCCCAAATTCACCGCCGCAATGGCTGGCAATCTTTTGGGCGAATCTTCGACAGGATGGTTTACCGCGCGCGACATTGATACATTTGCAACTGTGCGCCCCCGTTTTGTGCCTAAGGTCTGCTTTACCAACAACGTTGTCGGTGCAGGTGCGGTTAACGTGGCCTGCGAATTGTAAGCGCGCGAATACTGTGCAATTTCGCGCAGTAAATTGGCGCGGCCAGCACTTGTCCAAAGGCGACATCGGCCCTAACTGCTGTGCCATATTGGCCCAGCATACGGGCGCGCAACCAGATAGGTGAGCTATGTCTTTTCGCCCCGTAAAATCAACTTCGCTGGCCACGCCGCACATCGAAGGCGCGGGCGTGCATTTGCACCGCGCCTTTGGCTTTGGCGACCCCACCCGTCTTGACCCATTTTTGATGTTTGACGATTTTCGCGGCGATCATCCGTCAGATTATCGCGCAGGCTTTCCGTGGCATCCGCATCGCGGCATTGAAACCATTACCTATGTTTTGGCGGGCGCGGTCGATCATGGCGACAGCCTTGGCAACCGCGGCACGCTGAAAGGCGGCGATGTGCAATGGATGACGGCGGGCAGTGGAATTTTGCACCAAGAAATGCCCAAAGGAAACGGTCAGGGGCAAATGCACGGCTTTCAACTGTGGGCGAACTTGCCGCGCGAATTGAAAATGACCAAGCCCCGCTATCAAGACGTGCGCGGCACTGACATCCCCGAACTTTTGGAAGATGACGGCACCGTTGTGAAAGTGATCGTCGGCAGTTTCTGGGGCAAAACGGGGCCCGTCGATGGCATCGCTGCCGATCCGCAGTATTTGGACATTTATGTTCCCCCCAACAAAAAGCGCAGCTTCAAGGTGGATACCCGCCGCGCCGCCTTTGCCTATGTCTTTGAAGGCGCAGCAAAGTTTGAAGATTCTGCCCCCCCGCGCGGTGTTTTGACGGAAAAGGAATATCAGGGGCAAGAGCTGAATATCCGCGATCTGTCGGGCAATCGCACCCTGATCGAATTTGGCAAGGGTGACGAGGTTGTCGTGCGCGCAGGCGAGGATGGCGTGCGATTCCTGCTGATTTCGGGCGCGCCCATTGCCGAACCTGTGGCATGGCACGGCCCTATCGTTATGAACACCCAAGAAGAATTGCAGCAAGCGATGCGCGAACTCCGCAACGGCACGTTCATCAAACCCGCGCATTGACGCAGGCGCATATCAACAACCTGCATTGATCTTTGGGCACCTGAGGGGTTAGGGTGCGGTCATGATCCGCGCCCTAACCATTTTGCTGTTGCTGACCGCCTGCGCGGAATTTCCGCAGGTGGATGCCGCCGCGCCCGAACAAATCCCGCCGCTCCCCGCCTATCTGA
>CAXNEP010000311.1:0-3558 GCA_964200865.1 Cypionkella sp.
GCTGACCAAAATGCTGACCCTGTACATTGCATTTCAGGAAATCGAGCAGGGCAATCTTAGCCTTGATACCATGATCACCGTGTCCAAAAATGCCGCAGCCCAGCCCCCGTCGCGGCTGGGGCTGAAGGCAGGGCAAAAGATACAGCTGCGTTATTTGATCCGTGCGGCAGCGATCAAATCGGCCAATGACGCTGCCCAAGCGATTGGCGATGCCATAGGTGGCAATCAGGCGAATTTTGCCGAACGCATGACCCGCACCGCGCGCGCGCTGGGTATGCGCAATTCTACCTTCAAAAACGCATCTGGGCTTACGGCCAAAGGGCATTTGTCAACCGCCAAGGATATGTCGATCTTGGGGCGGCATTTGTTTTACGATTTTCCGCAGTATTACAACATCTTTTCGCGCCGCCAAACCGATGCGGGCCTGACCGATGTGGCCAATACCAACCGCAAGTTTTTGGATGGGTACAAAGGCGCGGACGGCATTAAGACAGGCTATACGCAGCCTGCGGGGTTTAACCTGACAGCTTCGGCAGAACGGGGCGGGGTGCGGCTGATTGCAACGGTTTTTGGGGGCACGTCGACCGCCGATCGGAACGCGAAAATGGCAAAGATGCTGGATCGCGGCTTTGCAAAAGCCAAACCGAATGTGGGCGAGCAGCCCCCTGCGCCGCCACAGTTCGACAATGCCGATAACGAATTGCTGGCAAATGCCATGGTCGAAGATGGCCTTCCCCAAGGTGGGCTGGGCAGTGCGGCCAAAACCCTGCGCCAAGTGGTAACGCTTACCTCCTCGCCGCGACCAATGCCGCGACCTGATTTTTCTGAATTGGCCACGGGCGCGCAAGAACAGGTCGCCGAAATGGCCGACAGTATTGCTGGCGCATTGGCCGAAGCGACAGGCCAGACAGCCACATCAGCCGATTTGCCCTTTGCCGTGGCCGCCGCCGAAACACCAACCGCGCCCGTTGTAACCGTGCATGATGCCCAAACTGCCACACTGCGCCCCGCGCCAAGGCCGCAAAATGCCCCAGCCCCTGCACCCGCAGCAGAAGTGGCCCCAACGCTGGTTGCAGCGGTTGAACCTGTGCCCGATGCCAGCCTGCAGGCGGATGCCGCAATCAGCAGCGAAGTTGCGGCAGATGTCACGCAACTGGCATTGGCCGCCGTATCGCAAGCGCCTGCCGCGCTGATCGCCGCAATCCCGCCACAGCGCCAAGCCCCTATTTACGATGACCAAACCGTTCTGGCCAAAGCTAATGCCACCCAGCCGACTGCCCCCGAACTGCCCGCCACAGGCGAAGTGATCACGCGCCTTTCCACATCAGGCGGCGCGCATTGGGGGGTGAATATTGGCCGCTTTGCCAGCAGCGATGCGGCCGAGAGGATTTTGCTGAAAACTCAGTTGGTTGAAAGCGCGACCTTGGGGTTAAGCCTGCGCAAAGTTACCGAAAAAGGCGGCGGGTTTGATGCCAATTTCCTTGGCCTGACCGAAGAGGCCGCAGCCCTTGCCTGCCGCCGCCTGACCGCGCGCGCGATTCCCTGCATCACGCTCGGGCCGTAACCCCACCCGCAGCCCCCGCCGCGCGGCCAGAAGCGGGGGTTTCACACCCCCGAGACGTTTTGCGCAGCAAAACGCCTTCCCCCGTGGGATATTTGAGGAGCGAGGAAGCCCAACCCTATTCAGGATAGCTGGCGCGGCATTGCGCGATGGCTGCTGCCGCCGTTTGGCCTTGCTGGGCGCGCTTTTTCTCTAGGCTGGCCAACTTGGCGCTTTCAGCGGTCAGATCAACCGCCACAGGGCGCGTGACAGTTTGCGGCACTTCAACGGGGCACATCTTTGGCTTTGGGTTGGGGTAATCTGCGGTTGGCGCGGGCGTGCAATCTTGGAATTCGGTGCGGTAGACCGTCTCGCGCTCAAGGGCAAAACCGCGCTGCAAGTTACCCTCGATATCGGCGATCAACTGATCGACCACTTCCATATCGCGCGTCGCCTGATTGATGCAGCGCTGCTGCGGCGAGGCGCAGGCGGCCAGCAGGGCAAGGATGGGCAAGCTAAAGCAAAGATGCGATGTTTTCATGGTGATCCCCGTGATTTGCATGGCCTGCACTATAGACCTTTGCGGCTGATATGCCATAACATCCTGAAAATTGACAAGCATCTGTCAGGCAAACGCGACAGATCGCGCGCAGCACTTGGGGGGATCATGGCAGCAGCGTTAGAATTTGAAACCGAAAAGGCGCAGGCAGCGGCGTGGTTTCGCAGCCTGCGCGACCAGATTGTCGCGGCCTTTGAAGGGTTGGAAGATCGTTTTGGCACGGGCCCCGTGGGGCGGTTTGAAGTGTCAGAAACCAGCCGTGATGGCGGCGGCGGTGGGCTGATGAGCGTGATGCGCGGGGGCCGCGTGTTTGAAAAGGTGGGCGTGAACGTATCGGCGGTGCACGGCGAACTTGCGCCCCGCGCGCAAAAGGCAATGGCCGCGCGCGGTGTGCCTGGCATGGAAAGCGATCCGCGCTTTTGGGCCAGCGGCATTTCGCTTGTAGCCCATATGCGCAACCCACAAAGCCCCGCCGTGCATATGAATACCCGCATGTTTTGGACGCCCCATGCATGGTGGTTTGGGGGTGGTTCGGATTTGAACCCTGCAATTGAATATGCCGAAGACACCGCCCATTTTCACGGCCAAATGCAGGCCGCATGCGATGCGCATTCGCCAGACTACTATCCCAAATTCAAGGCATGGGCCGATGAGTATTTCTTTGTGCCCCATCGCGCGCGCGCGCGCGGCGTGGGCGGAATTTTCTATGATGATCTGAACACAGGTGATTGGGCGGCGGATTTTGCCTTTACGCAGGCGGTGGGCCGCGCCTTTTTGCCCGCATTTGTGCCGCTGACTGAAAAGCGCTGCGTTCAGGCGTTTTCAGATGCCGACCGCGAGGCGCAGCTGATCCATCGCGGGCTATATGCCGAATACAACCTTGTTTATGACCGTGGCACAAAGTTTGGGTTAGAGACGGGCCATGATGCAAACGCGGTTTTGATGAGCCTACCGCCCATCGCCAAATGGACATGACGGACGGTGGACTTAAGGGGGGCTAAGCCCCCCGAACCGCCTCGATCATCCGCGTCACATTGTCGGGGTTCGCATCTGGCGTGATCCCGTGGCCAAGGTTGAAAATATGCGGGCCTTTGGCGAACGCGTCCACCACGCGGCGGGTTTCACGCACCAACGCTTCGCCGCCTGTGACCATATGTTCGGGGGATAAATTGCCCTGCACGCAGCCTGTAACCTGAACATTTTCCGCCGCCCATTCCGGGCTGACAGAATTGTCAATCGCCACGCAATCCGCCCCCGTCGCCTGCGCAAAGCCAATGTAACCATCCCCTGCTTCACGCGGAAAGGCGATGATGGGCAGATCGGGATGGCGCGCCTTAAGGGCGGCAATAATCTTGGCGGCGGGCTTTACGGCAAAATCGGTAAAATCCTGTCCCTTTAGGCTGCCAGCCCAACTGTCGAACAGTTTCACAACCTCGGCCCCCGCCTGAACTTGGCAAGA
>CAXNEP010000312.1:0-3555 GCA_964200865.1 Cypionkella sp.
GAACAGGGCAATATCCCAGCCTGTGAAATCAAAGGTGTCCAAATCCTTAGTCTTGACGGTCTTATCCCCAAAGCTGATTTCAGTGCCCAAGGATTTTCGGCTTGCCAAGGCGGCAATCTCATCCACGGGAAACTCGCGCTCGGCGAGGATATTCAGCATTTCGCGGCCCACGTTACCCGTGGCACCCGCGACGACGACCTTATAGCCCATCGGGGTTCTCCTTTATATGTCCTGACCGTCAGGAACGCTGCGCTTTAGCCTATGCACGCGCTGGGGGAAAGTGGTTTGCGCAAAGCTGCGGCAATCAGGCAACAGCAGCAGTTCGACTTTCGCGTATCGGCAAATGGATCAGCGCCGAAAACGCGCCAACGCCCACGCCAATCCACCAGACCAGGGTATAGCCGCCTGTTAGATCATACATCCGCCCGCCCAGCCAAACGCCCATAAAACTGCCCAGTTGGTGCGAGAAAAACACCAGACCATACAGCGTGCCCATATAGCGCAGCCCATAGATATGCGCGATCAGCCCCGATGTCAGCGGCACAGTGGCCAGCCACAATGACCCCATGACAAGGCTGAAAATCAGCACTGTTGTTGGTGTCATCGGTGTTAAAATAAAGGCCGCAGCGGTGATGGTGCGGGCCAGATATATGCCCGCAAGCAGGTATTTTTTGGGATAATATTTGCCCAAATACCCCGCCAAAATACTGCCGCCAATATTTGCTAGCCCAATCAGGCTAATGGCCGCCGCGCCCAGCGCCGATGTTGTGGTGATGCCAATACCTGCCAGCAATGATGATGGGTCAATCGGCCCGCAGCGTTCTGTCACAAAGGCAGGAAAATGCGCGGTGATAAAGGCAAGCTGATAGCCACAGGAAAAGAAGCCCAAAAAGATCATGCTATAGCTGGGGTCTTTGAAGGCGCGGATCAGAACCGTGCCAAGGCTTTCTTCCAGTTCGGTGCGGGTGGCCATTTTGGGGCTGCGCAAAAACGGCAAGGCAAACAGCGTGGCCAGAATCAGGCCTGCAAAAATCACAAACACGCCCTGCCACGGGTAGATGCGCAGCAAAGCTTCGGCCAAGGGCGCGCCAAAGACTTGCCCCGCAGACCCTGCCGCCGTGGCAATGCCCAAAACCAAACTGCGCGATTCGGGGGCCGCGGCGCGGCCAACAATGGCCAAAATCACGCCAAAACCCGTGCCAGCAATGCCAAAACCAACCAAAATCTCCAGCAACTGATGCTGCCCAGGGGTTACCGCCAGCGAAGACAGCAGCAGCCCTGCCGCATATAGGATCGCACCCAAAATAATCGCGCGGCGGTCGCCAAAGCGTTCGGCAAAGGCCCCGAAAATCGGCTGCCCAATGCCCCAAGCCAAGTTTTGCACCGCAATCGCCAGCGAAAAATCTGCCCGCATCCAGCCAAATTCGCTGGCAATCGGAATTTGAAACATGCCGAAACTGGCGCGAATGGCGAAACTGATCATCAAAATCGCGCAGCCCGCAATCAAGATCGGGCTAAAGATGGTGGGTTTTGTCATGGTCTATCCTTGCTCTGCGGGCCAAGCATCAATTGCCGCAATCGCCTGTTCGGCGGTGTCTACCATAACAAACAAATCCAAATCGGCAGGCGCAATCACGCCTGCATCTGCCAGCGCCTGCCAATTGACAATGCGTTGCCACCAATCACGGCCAAACAGAATGAACGGCACCCGCCGCATCCGCCGCGTTTGGATAAGGGTTAGCCCTTCGAACATTTCATCCAGCGTGCCAAAACCGCCTGGAAATATGCAAATCGCCTGCGCGCGCATCAGAAAATGCATTTTGCGAATGGCGAAATAGTGAAAGTTGAACGACAGTTCGGGCGTGACATACTGGTTTGGGGCCTGTTCATGCGGCAGAACAATGTTCAGCCCCAGCGACATGCCCCCTGCCTCGGCCGCGCCGCGATTGCCCGCTTCCATCACACCTGGGCCCCCGCCTGTACAGATCACGCCGTGCGATCCGCCATTTTCAATGCAGCGCAGGGTCATGGTGTGGGCGAATCGCCGCGCCTCATCATAAAACGGCACAAGCGCCGCCATTTCGGGTGTTTTTGCGCCAGCGGCAGTGGCAGGAATACGCGCGCCGCCAAACAGGACTATTGTGGATTTTATGCCCAATTCGTCCAAAATCATCTCGGGCTTTAGCAATTCCAACTGCAGGCGCACGGGGCGCAATTCTTCGCGGGTCAGAAACTCTTGATCAGCGAATGCCAGCCGATAGCTGGGAGCGCGGGTTTGGGGCGTATCGGGAATGTTTCGCGTGGTTTTGATATCTTGCGCAGAATCGCGAAAGGCGTGGGGGCGTGGCTTTTTCATGACAAGTCCATCTGTAATGCCCGCAAGGCTAGGGCTTTGCCGCGCAATTGAAAAGCCTGATTTGCAAAGCAAAAAAGGCGCGCAAAGAAGCGCGCCTTTGATACGATTTGCCAGCGATTACAGCGCGGATGCGATCCACGTTTCCAGCGCAGCCTTAGGCGCTGCGCCGACTTTGTTCGATACAACCTGACCGTCTTTGAACAAAAACAGTGCAGGAATACCGCGCACGCCCAAAGCTGCAGGACTGTCGGGGTTTTCATCGACATTGACTTTGACAATTTTCACACGGCCAGCGTATTGGCCTGCCAATTCTTCCAAAGCGGGGCCGATCATGCGGCAAGGGCCGCACCATTCTGCCCAAAAATCCACCACGACAGGAATGGAGGACTGGCGCACTTCGGCATCAAAACTGGCATCGGTGACGGCAACGGTATTGGCACCCATAGCGGGACTCCTAACTGATCAGACCACCTAGCTAAGCACGTTAGCGGCAATGGTCAAGATACAGCGGCGCGGGCAAAGGCGCGGCTCATTATATCGTGATCCAGCGGCATCAAGATGGCGGTTCTTGTCCAAAGAATAGCGATTTCAATGCGATGTTTTGGGTAAATCTGCTGCAATGCCCCCAGATAAGCGCCCATTTGCGCCAAAAGACCCATGGGCACATCAGCGGGGCTGGCGGGCACCACGCTGTTGGTTTTGAAATCTACCGCCAGCACGCGGTTTTCGGTGACAATCAGTCGGTCAATCACCCCCAACATCTGGCCTTTGTCCATCGGCGCAGTCAGGGTCACTTCGGGCAGACCTTGGGCAAAGATATCCGCCAAATGCGGAGCGGTAAGAACAGCCAGCGCCTCGCCATAGGCGGCAGAATCTTGGGAAAGTCGCGCGGCAACATCGGGCCAGTCACCTTGCGGCAGGTGCGGTAGATGTTCCAACATCAGATGCACGGCGCTGCCATAATCCAAGGCATCAGGATCGCCCTGCGTATCGCCTGCAACTGTCTTGGCCCCAGTCAGGCGCGATGGCGCAAAGGGCAGGGCTTCGCGCGCCATTGGGGCAACCTTGGTTTGCGCCCAATCGGGCAGAATGGCGGGCGCGTCTGCGGCACTGCTTTGCACTGCGCCCAATTGCGGCCACTGCCCAAATTCGTGCCGCAATACCCCGCCTGAAATGGCGATGCTGCCCGCAGCATCCAT
>CAXNEP010000313.1:0-3552 GCA_964200865.1 Cypionkella sp.
TTCTCCTCGCGCCCCAAAAGGATATTGTCGCGCAATGTTTCGTCAAACAGCGCTGCATCTTGCGCGACAGATGCGAACAGCGCGCGCAGATCGGGCAGGGCGATGGTCTGCGCATCGATCCCGCCACACAGAATGCGGCCCGCGCTTGGGTCATAAAGCCCCGTCAGCAGATGAAACAGCGTGGATTTGCCAGCCCCAGATTGCCCGACAATCGCGGTGACTTTGCCCGCAGGCGCGCGAAAGGACAGCCCGCGCAGCACTGGCGCAGCGCCATGGGCAAAGACCACATCATCAAACACAATCTCGGGCGCGCCCTGCGGCAGGGCGGCACTGATGGTGGGGCGCTGGCCCAATGGGGTGCGATCCAGCAGATTATAAATCCGATCAAGGCTGGCTTTGGCCACTGTCCATGTGCCCGACAATTCGCCCAGCCTGCGCAGGGGCTGGAATGTCAGCGACATGGCCGTGAAAAACGACATAAACTCGCCCGTCGTGCGCGCGCCCGATGCGATTTTGTCCCCTGCCATCCACAGCACCGCGAAAAAGCCAAGCCCAGTGATCAGATCGATCATCGCGGGCATCAAATTGCGCCCAGCGGCTGATTTCACTTCGGCGCGCTGAATGCTGCCCAGAACGCGCCCATAGCGCTGGGTCTGATACGCCTCTAGCCTATTCAGCTTAACCGACTGAATCCCATGAAAAATTTCGTCCAGCCGCGTGGCGCGCTGGCCTGCTTGATCGCGGATATGGCCCGATTTGCGCTGCACATAGCGCTGCACCAGCACCGATGGCAAAATCAGCAAGGGCGCGCCGATCAGCGCGGCCAATGTCCAAACAACGTCGATGGATAGCGCCACCGCCAGCAGCGCCACCAGCCCCAGCGCATCGCGCCCAACGCCCGTGACAACCGATGTCCACAGCCCCTGCACCGCCAGCGTATCGCCCTGCACCCGTTCAATCAGCATGCCTGGCGAATGGTTGTGAAAGAAGCCCTGATCCAGCCGCAAAATATGGGCCAAAAGGCCGCTTTGCATGCGCGCCGAGACCCGCTGCGCGATAGATGCCATCAGCGTACGCGAGGCGACAACGCAAACAGCGCGCACCGCGAAAAGGGCAAAGATCGCCCCGCCCACCCAAACCAGCGCGTCTTGCCCACCGGGTTTAAACACTTGGTCAAACAGGGGTTTTAGCAGGTATGACAGCGCCCCCAGCGCCGATCCTTCGATCATCATCAAGCCAAAGCCAAGGCCCAGCCAACCCCATTCGGGGCGCAGATAATCGCGCCAAAAGCGGCGGGTCAGGTTGGGGGGCGGCGCGTCCATGACGCACACTTAATCGTGCGGGGGCGGGGGCGCAAGGCTGGCTGCGGGCTTGGGTTTGGGCGCGCGTGCCGCCGAGGGCCATGCCAAAACCAAGGCGGCCGCAACCAGTATTCCAACCCCTGCAAAGGTGTAACCATCTGGAAAATCGCCAAAAACCAGCCAGCCCAATATCGTTGCCATAATCATTTCACTATAGGCCAGCGGGGCCAAAAGGCTGGCTTCGGCATGATCATAGGCGCGCAAAATCAGAAAATGGCCAAAGCTGGCAATCGCGCCTAATGCCGCCAGCATGGCCCATTGGCTAGGGGTGGGGGGCATCCAAACCCATGGCATCAGGCAGGCCAAGGCAAGCGCCGCGATCATGTTGGTCTGAAAGGTCACCGCAATCGCCGATGCCCCACCCGCCACCCAGCGCGACAACAGGAAATACAGTGCCAGCGCCACACCCGCACCCAGCGCCAGCAGGCTGCCCGCCGAAATTGCAAGAACCCCTGGCCGCAAAATCACCAATATCCCGACAAAGCCAAGGCCCACCGCGCCCCAACGCCGCGCGTCCACCGCCTCGCGCAGGATCAGCGCGCCAAGGGCGGTCACGATAATGGGCTGCACAAAGAAAATCGCCAAAGCATCGGCAATGGGCAGGGTTTTCAGGCTGGAGAAAAACAAAAACGTCGCGCCCGACAACAGCGCCGCGCGCAGGGCGTGCACCCAAAACTGCTGCGGCCATAGGCTGCGCACAGGGCCTGCGCGCAGGGCAAAGGGAAGGGCCGTCAGCGCGCCAAAGGCCATGCGGGCAAAGGCGATTTGCACAATGGGAATGCCGCCCGCGCCCAGAAGCTTGGCAAACACATCAATAAACGGCAGGCTGGCCATGGCCCCCAGCATAAAGGCAATGCCGATTAAATTATTGCGCGGGCTGGCAGGCTGGCTCATTGTGCAAGTCTGCCTTGTTTTGACCGCACGCGCAAAGCGCGATGCCCTCTGGCCCTATCAGCCGCCCAGTTTGGCGATAAAGGCCTGCATTTGCGCAATCTCGGCGGCTTGCGCATCAATAATCGCCTGCGCCAGCGCGCGCATTTCAGGATCGGTTCCGTGCTGCAATTGAATTTGCGCCATGGCCACGGCCCCTTGGTGATGGGCCAGCATAGCGCGGGCAAAATCAAGGTCTGGGTTGTCTGAATAGGCAATCGCCATGCCTTCATGCATCACGGCATTGGCCGCGTCATAGGCCATAGCCCATGGCGCGCTGGACATGCTGTGGCCGCCATGCGCGGAATGATCGACCTTATCTTGCGCCAGCACTGCGCCTGCCGCGCTGCTGAGTGCAGCGACAATTACGGCTGCATTCAGTGCGGTCTTAATGGTAAAACGTTTCATAAGCGCCTCCTTTTGGTGCAACCTGTCTGCGGCGCAGGGCCCATAATGACAAATCACAAATCTGTCATATTTTATAGGCTTGGTTGCCTTCACTTTAACCTAATTCTTGCTATAAACGCTACATCTGTACAATTAGGCCGCGCCATGTCTCGCAATAAGCCAATCATCGGCATTATCTCTAACCTACATCAGATCAACCACCGGTACGCGGTGCATGGGTCGGGTTTGATGAATGCTCAGGCAGTGCTGGCGGTCGCGGGCTGTGTGCCGCTGATTATTCCGACCGATCCCAGCACGGCGCAGGTGGCAGATTTGTTGGACAGCTGCGATGGGTTTTTGCTGACAGGTGGGCAGCCGAACGTGCATCCCGAAGAATATGGCGAAGAGGCGACCCCCGCGCATGGCCATTTCGACCGTGGCCGTGATGCCATTACCCTGCCGCTGATCCGCGCCTGTGTGGATCGCGGCCAGCCCTTTCTTGGCATTTGCCGTGGGTTTCAAGAGGTGAACGTGGCCATGGGCGGCACGCTGCACCCTGAAATTCGCGAATTGCCTGGCCGTATGAACCACCGTATGCCCCCAGATGGCACGCTGGAAGAGGTGTTTGCCCTGCGCCACACGGTGCAGTTCACCAAAGGCGGGGTCTTCGCCCGCCTGATGGGCCGCGATGAGGTGATGACCAACACGCTGCATGGCCAAGGTATCAAAGACGCAGGCCCGCGCATTGTGATCGATGGCCACGCCCCCGATGGCACGCCCGAGGCGATTTATGTCGCAGGAGCGCGCGGCTTTACACTGGCCGTACAATGGCACCCCGAATTTAACGCCGAAAATGACGCCGTCTCGCGCCCCT
>CAXNEP010000314.1:0-3508 GCA_964200865.1 Cypionkella sp.
AGCCGCGCCGAAGCAATTGCAGCAGCTTCGGATACGCGGGCCAGACCCAGCGACAGCAAGCGGTCTTGAAATTCGGTTACATCGCCCATTGCATTGCCCCCAAGTTGCACTGATCCGCCCTTATCGGGCGAAATGCGGGGCGGCAATCCTGCTTGCGCTAACAGCGGTTCAGAATCTTACCGCTATTAGCGCGCTGCAATGGCTGCGTATTTGGTGGGCGCCGACGGAAAAATGCGGATGACGGGCGCAGGTTGCGCGGGCGCAGGGCGCGCAATACGCTTTGCAGCCCAAGGCAGCACGATTTCTTCGTTCGATGCCGCCAAAATTGCTGATTTTAGCCAGCGGCGATTGGTTTTTAACGCAATACTCATTACTCACTCCTTCTAAGTGGTAAACATACAGGTTGTCTTGAGGAGATCATGCGCAAAGATTGGGGCGCAAAATGGGCGGTGATGTGATGGTTCTGGGCCATTTGCGTGCCCAGCTTGTGGCGGTTGTGGCCGCAAAACGCCCCCGTTTGCGGCGAACGCACTGTTTTGCCTTTGCCATAGGGCTGTTTTTGTTACTGATCGCGGGCATCGCCCATTCCCAAAGTATCATCCCATCCCAACAAGATGACGGAATTTGGGGGCGCAGCCGCTTGGTTGATCTGACCAACGGCGGATTAAATTCTGATCTGGTCAGATCTGCTTTGGCAGGGGGCTTTGAACTTAGCGGCGGTCAACAAGTGGATCTGCAACGCTGGTATTCGCCAAGTTTTCCGAACTTATCGGCGACATTTCTGACCGACGTTTCTCCCAATCTAGGTGTGATCTGGGGCGGCGCGCTTGGCGAGCGAGGCGAAAAATACACACTTGGCCCCACTGCATCTCTTGGGGTTGTTTTTCGCAACTCAATTGCGCATAATTTAAACCTAGAGATAGAGTTGTCGGGAATTTACGGCGGTCAGTTGCGCGAGAGGGCCTGTGTTGGGGATTTTGGCGCAATAGGGGGGGTGCAGCGGGTGAATTGCCGTCTTGCTGCATCGCTTTTACCACCGAAAGAGACACTCGATTATTTGTGGTCAGAGCCTGCAAGGGCCGTCGGCGTGCTGCGTATCGTGCTGCAGTGGTCGTTTTGAAAAGGGGTGATGCAATGCAGATCAGATATGTAAATAAAGGTTTGGCGGCGATTTGTGGCTTGGCTCTTGCTACAATGACGATATCGACACCTGCCGCCGCCCAAAGCCGCGAAGCGTGGATGAGCACCGATGTTTCGATCGCTTGGGCGAGGGGGTTCAAGGGTCAAGGCGTGTCTATTTCGGTCGTCGATGATTTTGCGTTTGATCCTTTCACGGGCAATTTGACTGGGCGGCTAGAACGTAAAACCCATGGCCAATGGACATCTCAGCAGGCTGGTTTGATTGCCCCGCGCGCAACGGTTTTTCGGCGCAGCTATTATGACGAATTCAGCGATCTAAGGTTGCGGTCGGGGTTGAATGTCATCAATCTTTCCTACGGCATCACTGGCGCGCCAGGGTCTGGCGGTGTCGATTATGAGGCGTTAGAAGATTCGATTATCAATTACGCACAGACGTCGCAGGCGGTTGTCGTCAAGGCTGCTGGCAACGAATCGGTTCGAATTGGCGGCGTAGACGCCTATGGTGAGATTGATTACTTCAACGTCGACCTTATTGGGGCGGAATCGGCCATTTTTGTTGGCGCCCTAAGCCGCAATGGAACGTCCCGATCAAAAGCCCGCTTGGCAAGCTATTCCAACCGCCCAGGCAACAATACCACGGTGCAAGGCCAGTTTTTGGTTGTGGGCGTGGACGAATCAAGAATGAAGATGGCTGGCACGTCTTTTGGTGCGCCCATTGTAGCGGGTTACGCGGCGATTTTGGGCAGCAAATTCACCTCGGCAACGCCTGATCGAATTGTCGATCAACTGCTGTCGACGGCCCGCAAGGATACGATTGCCAATTACCGTGCTTCGATACACGGACAGGGCGAGGCCAGCCTATTTCGCGCCTTGGCCCCATCACGGTTAGATTAGGTTAAACCTCTTCGATCCGCAGAACCACGGGCGTGCCAACCATCACGCCCGTTGGAGAAAATCGGCTGACGGCGGCGTTGATATCGGCGCGGGTGGCTTTGTGGGTTACGATCAGCACGGTTGCTTCGGATCCTTCGTGGCTGTATTGCCGCATCTGGTCAATTGACACGCCCGCCTCGCCCAAGGCAGTGGCGATTTTGGCCAAGGCGCCAGGCTTGTCCAGCAGCGTCATGCGCAGGTAATGCGCAGCGGCAGTTGCCGAGGTGGCGGGAATGGGTTTGCGCAAGGTGGTGGCGGGTTGGCCAAAGGTGGGCAGGCGCAGCCCGCGCGCGATATCCATCACATCGCCCATCACAGCGCTGGCGGTGGGGCCAGCGCCTGCGCCTGCACCGCGCATGACGATTTGGCCCACGCGGTCGCCTTCCAGCACCACCATATTGGTGCCGCCCACCAATTGGCCCAAGGGCGAGGTGGATGGCACAAGGCAGGGCGTCATCCGCTGTTCAAGGCCCCGCCCCGACATTTGGGCGACCCCAAGCAATTTGATTTTATAGCCCATATCTTCGGCCAGCTTGATATCATCAATCGAAATCGCGCCGATGCCTTCCAGTTCAACCGCGTCAAAGGCCACTTCGGTGCCAAAGGCAATCGATGCCAAAAGCGAGAGTTTATGCCCCGCATCAATGCCGCCCACGTCTAAATTCGGGTCAGCTTCCAAGTAGCCCAGATGGCGCGCCTCTTCGAATACCGTCTCGTAAGGCAGGCCCGCGCTTTGCATACGGGTTAGGATATAGTTGCAGGTGCCATTCATCACGCCCATCACGCGGCGGATTTGGTTGGCGGCCAGCCCTTCGGTCAGCGCCTTAATAACGGGGATACCGCCTGCAACGGCGGCTTCAAACCGGATCACGCGGCCAACGGATTCGGCAGCCAAGGCAAGGGCTTGGCCGTGATGGGCCAGCAGCGCCTTATTGGCGGTGACAATATCTTTGCCCGTTGCAATGGCGGCAAGGGTTGCGTTATGGGCGGCACCCTCATGCCCGCCCATCACTTCGACAAACACATCCACATCATCGCGTTTTGCCAGTGCCACGGGGTCTGCCTCCCATGCATAAGCTGACAGATCGGCATCGCGGTTTTTGGTGCGGTCGCGCGCGGAAATGGAGGTGATTTCAATGCGGCGGCCCGTGCGTGCGGCGATCAGATCGGCATGATCTTGCACGATTTTGACCACGCCAATGCCAACAGGGCCAAGCCCCGCCAGTCCAAGGCGCAGGGGGGGAGTCTGTGCGGGAAGTGTTGACATAGCAGGCCCTCTTAAACTCGCCCCCTGTTAGCGCATGGCGCACGAGGGTGCAACGGCGCGGGAGATGGCCGTGCCTATTGCGCGCGCAATTCTTCGGCCCGCGCGCGCAGGGCGTCACCTTCGGCGGCGGCGCTATCAGGGGCGGGCTGTGCCATAGCATCATTGACT
>CAXNEP010000315.1:0-3504 GCA_964200865.1 Cypionkella sp.
AGCTGCTGAAAACATGCTGAACATCGCCATGGCGCAGGGCTGGCGCGATTCCCGCCTTGGGTTTAGCTATTACGCCAAAGGGCGGGCCTTGTCGGCGGTTAGCCCCGTAAAAGCCGTCACTGCCTTTGCTGAAGCGGCCCGCATTTACCGCGCCATTCCAGGGGCAAACGTGCAGGCCGCGCATGTAGATATGCAACTGGCCGCGATTGCGCTGTCATCTGGCCAGCCTGCCAAGGCGATTGATTTTGCCAACCGCGCCATTCCCGTGGCCCAGCGCGCAGAAAATGCGTCCTTGCTGGCGACCTTGATGCTGATCAAGGCCGAGGCGCTGGAAAACGCAGGTCAAAGCGCCGCAGCACAGGCGCTGCGTCTCGACTCCTTGACTTGGGCGCGCTATGGCTTTGGCGCAGAAGGCCAGATGCGCGCGCGGCAATCAGAAATTGCCAACTTGGGCGCGCGCGGCCGCAAAGGATAGCGCGAAGGTGGCACTGCCGCCCGCACAAAGGGGGCAAAAGTGCTGGTCATTTCGGGTATTCTGTTGGGCGCAATTTTGGGGCCGCTGCGGGCGCGCCAACTGGGCGGCAAGCGCAACGATGCCCTGCATTATGGCGCGGCCTTTGCCCTGATTGGCGCGCTATTGGGCGTATTTGCCACCATCATCGTGCACCGTCTTTCGGTGTAAGCAGCCCCCATGTTCGCGCCCCTTATCACCGCCTTGCGTGATCTAAGGGTTCCTGTATCGCTGCTGGAATATCTGACCTTGCTGCGCGCGGTGCAGGCGGGGCTGGCCATCAATGATGTCGATGGGTTTTATCTGCTGGCCCGCCTGACGCTGATCAAGGACGAGCGGCATTTTGATGCCTTTGACCGCGCCTTTTCTGCCGCCTTTGCAGGGGCCGATGCGATTAGCGTTGATGCCGTGATCCGCGCGCTGGACTTTCCCAAAGAATGGCTGACCAAACTGGCCGAGGGGCAACTGACCCCAGAAGAGCGCGAAAAAATCAAGGCCTTGGGCGGGCTAGAGGCGCTGATGGCCACTTTGCGCCTGCGTCTGGCCGAGCAGCGCGAACGCCACCAAGGCGGCAATAAATGGATCGGCACGGCAGGCACCTCGCCCTTTGGGGCCTATGGCTATAACCCCGAAGGCATTCGCATTGGGCAGGACGGGGGCCGCGAGCACCACGCGGTTAAAGTCTGGGATCGGCGCGACTATCGCGCGCTGGCGGGGGATAGCGCCATCGGAGTGCGCTCCATCAAACTGGCGCTGCGGGCCCTGCGCCAATGGGCGCGCACGGGGGCCGAAGAATTTGATCTGCCCGCCACCATCGCCGCCACTGCGGCGCAGGGCATGCTGGATGTGCAAATGCGCCCCACGCGGCGCAACGGCGTTAAGGTGCTGCTTTTTCTAGATATTGGCGGGTCGATGGATGCGCATATCGCCGTAATGGAGCAGCTGTTTTCTGCTGCGAAATCTGAATTTCGCAGCCTGAACACGTTTTATTTCCACAATTGCCTGTATGAAAACCTTTGGCGCGATCCTGCGCGGCGCTGGCGCGAGGCGATGGGCACCGCCGATGTTTTGCAGCAATTTGGCCCAGATCACCGCGCCATCTTTATCGGCGATGCGGCGATGTCCCCTTATGAAATTTTGCAGCCCGGCGGCGCGGTGGAACATCACAACCCCGAGGCGGGTGCGGTCTGGCTGGCCCGCGCGACCACTGCTTGGCCGCGCCATCTGTGGATCAACCCCGCGCCCCAGCCTGCTTGGGCCTATACCCATTCCACCCAATTGATTGCGCAGGCCTTTGGCGGGCATATGGTGCCATCAACACTGGACGGTTTGGCGCGCGGGATGCAGGTTTTGAAATAAGGGGCGCGCGCGCGTGGCATGGGCCAGCAAAACAGCCCAAACCCTTGGCAAAGCGCGCAGCCCGCCCCATATCTGGCTTATGCTGAAACTTATCCCCTTCTTGCTTCCCGTGGTCTATGCGCTGTTGATGTTGCAGTTTTCGGTCTGGCGCACCAAATCGATGCTGGCCGCGCAGTCCAAACCCTTGGCCGAGCCAAGCCTAGTTGCTGCGCTGGCCCCAATTGCTGCGGCATTGGGGCAGCCGCATATCCGCGTCAATGTCTATAACATTCCCGCCATCAATGGGCTGGCAGCCCCTGATGGGCAGATTTACCTGACCCAAGGTTTTGTCGATGCCTACCGTGCGGGCCGCGTCACCGCCCCCGAACTGGCCGCCGTTGTGGCGCATGAATTGGGCCATGTCAGCCTTGGGCATATGCGGCGGCGGATGATTGATTTTACAGGGCAAAATGCTGCCTTTGTCATGCTGTCGGCGGTTCTGGGCCGCTTTTTGCCCGTTATCGGTATCTGGATTGCACGCGCGCTGTCTACAGCGCTGATGGCGCGCCTGTCGCAGCGCGACGAGTTTGAGGCCGACGCCTTTGCCGCCGCGCTGATGATCAAATCCGGCTATGGCACTGCCCCGCAGATCAGCCTGTTTCAGCGACTTGACGGGCTGACAGGCGGGCGCGCGCGGCCACCCGAATGGATGGCCTCCCACCCCAAAACCGAAAAACGCATCGCGGCAATTAGGGCGGTCGAGGCGCGCTGGGCGGCGGTTAGGGGCTAAAGCCCCATCGCCTTGGCAAGGCGTGGGCACCCTGCGCGTTTGAGCAGCGATTTGAGGGATACCGCCGCCCCTGCTATGGTTTCGGCGCGGGTGTGAACATCGCGCACCACATCGCCCATCGCGTCGGGGTGATGGCTGAACAGCTCCCATAAAAACCCATCAGGATCGCGCCGCGCCACCCCCTCGCCCGCCAGCACGCCGCGCGGGAAATCACTGGCGTTCAGGGTGATGATGGCATCGGATGATCCTGCAATGGCGACAGCCAGCACATGGCGGTCGTTCTCGTCAGGCAAAATCAGCCGCGCCTCGATATGGGCGGCGGCGGGCAGCTTGGCATAGGGGTGTGCGTTTGCCACCAGCGCCGCCTGCAGCCGCGCCTTTGCTTCGGCGGCGGGGCCCAGTTTGCGCGTGGCGCGCAGCCATTCCTCGATGATGCGATCTGACCATTGCGCACGATAAAGCCCCGCGCGATCTGCGCCCAAGAGCAAACCGCGCAGGACGGGTGGGTATAAAACGCAGGCGTCTAGAACGGCACGGATCATCATATTTTGCGCTCCGCGCGGGAGGTATTTGTCCCAAAATGAAAGCGAGGCAACCAAATCTCTTTCATTTTGGCCCAAATACCTATTTCAACCATCAAGGCGAAAGAACAGCGCCTTCAGATATGCGCTTTCGGCAAGCTGTGGCAGCATCGGGTGGTCTGGCCCTGCATAGCCCGTATGCAAAAGCTGCCCGCGCCGCCCGCCGCGCCCAATGCCGCGCGCGCTGGCATTACGAAACGCCATAATGTCAGCCGCATGGCTGCACGAACACAGTACCAGATAGCCGCCTTTGGCGACCAGTGGCGCAGCAAGGCGGGCAAGAC
>CAXNEP010000316.1:0-3503 GCA_964200865.1 Cypionkella sp.
GCGCCGCCACGCAGGCGCTGCTTGCGCAAGATGCCCAAGACCGCGCGGCGGGTGCGGTTGGGTATTTGCGCGCCTTTGCCCGCGTGCTGTGCGCATCGCTGCACCTTAAGGGCGCGCTGGCAGACACTGCCCGCCGCCCGCTTGCGGCCTTTTACATTCAGCGCCTGCTGCCAGAACATACCGCCCTTCTGGCGCAGGCAAGTGTGGGCGGCAAAGGGCTTTACGATTTGGACGCCGATGCGCTAGGTCTGCGGGGCTAGCCGCGAAAGGTGCCAAATGACTGATGATCTGCCACAGCCGCCCGCTGAACCAATGGGCCCCGCACAATCGGCCTATGCCCGCATCGCGCAGTATATTCGCGCGTTCGAGGCGCAGTTGAACAGCGCGCAAGAGGTGGCGATGGGCTTCGCTGGCAGCGAAGCGGGCGTGCTGCGCATTGAGGGTATTGGCTTTTTCGACCCTGATCTGATTACCTTTTACGGGCGCGATGAGGCGGGGCAAAAGACCCAGCTGATCCAGCATGTCAGCCAATTGTCGGTGCTGCTGCGCGCCGCCCCTGTGGCCGACACATCTGCCCCCGCGCGGCGCATTGGCTTTGTGCTGCAATCGGGTTGGCATGGCGGCGAGGCGGGTGACGGATCGGCCTAAGCGACTTTGCGGGGGCAAGACCGCGCAGCCGAAGTGTTGTAAAATCGTTGCATTGGCTTGATAAACTTGAACAAGCACGCGTGACAAGGCGCGCAAGATGCACTAAGGCAACTGCAAAAGTCAGCTTTTAAGGGAAAAAGACATGGCCGAACACAAGCCTGGTAGCATGGATGTTAAAGTTCAGGAAAAAACCTTTGCAACGTTCATTAGCTTTGTGACTTGGGGCACAATCATTTCGCTAGGAACATTGGTGTTTTTGGCGCTGGCCAACGGCTAAGCCTGAAAAAGGACACTCCCATGATGTTGCGCGCCCTTGCTGCTGTTGCTTTGTTGTTACTGGCCGCTTGCGGGGGCGGTCAAAGCAGTATGGCCGATGACGCAGCCATTGCGCAGGCACGTTATGTGTCTGGCGAGCCGACCTCCATCACTCTTTTTACAATTGTGAATACGCGGTCTGGGGCTGGTGCCCATTCGGCGCTGCTGGTGAACGGGTCGGAAACCGTGTTGTTCGATCCCGCGGGTTCCTTCAAACTGCGTTTTATGCCTGAACGCAGCGATGTGCTGTATGGTGCAAGCCCGATTTGGATGAACGCCTATAAGGATTATCATGCGCGCGAGACGCATTTTGTGCGCACGCAAACACTGATGGTGTCACCCGCCATAGCCGAGCAGATTTTGGTTGCGGTGAAATCCAATGGCGCGGTGGCAAAGGCGCATTGCGCCAATTCCATTTCGCGGATTTTGGGGCGAATCCCGGGGTTTGAGCAGATCAGAACCACCTATTGGCCGCTGCAATTGGAACAGGCCTTTGGCCAAAATCCCAATGTGACCAATGCCGTTTTCACTGATGCGAGCGTCGACAAAAGCCATGGTGTGACCTTTATCGATGAGGATGACACCGCAGCGCTTGCGGCGGCGGGGTTGACCCCCTAGCCTGCGGCAAAAGCAGCGGGCGGGATATGCGCATTTTCGGGGTGATTCTGGCGGGCGGCCAAGGGCGGCGTTTGGGCGGCGTTGATAAGGCCGCGCTGGATTTGGGCGGGGCGCGTTTGGTTGATCTGGCGGTAGGGCGGCTGGAACCTCAGGTCGAAGAATTGGCAATTTCATCGAACACTGGCGCGGGGTTGGCATCACTGGGCTTGCCGATTTTGCCCGATGCTGCGCCGCTTGGGCCGCTGGCGGGCCTGCTGGCTGCGATGGAATGGGCAGCGCCGCTGGGCGCGGATTATATCGCCAGCGTGGCGGTAGATTGCCCGCATTTTCCCTGTGATTTGGTGGCGCACCTGCGCCTTGCGATAGAGGGCGGCGGCACTATTGCACTTGCACGGGCTGGGCGTGTGCATGGCACATTCGGCCTTTGGCCCGTGTCTTTGCGCGATGACTTGGCGCAGTTTTTGCAATCGGGCGCCAACCCCAAATTGATGGATTATGCTGCGCGCAATTCGCTGTCTTATGCAGATTTTCCAGATGAAGCGGCATTTGACAATATCAACTCGCCGCAAGATTTGGCGCGGCTGCGTGCTGGGCTAAAGGCATGAAAATTTACGGGGTCATAGGCTGGAAGAACGCGGGCAAAACCAGTTTGATGGAACGTTTGGTCGCGGAATTTACGGCGCGGGGATATACCGTTTCCACCATCAAGCATGTGCATCATGATGTGGATCTAGACCAACCAGGCAAGGACAGCCATCGCCACCGCGCGGCGGGGGCAAACGAGGTAGTCTTAGCAGGCGCGCACCGCTTTGCCCTGATGGTTGAACACCGCACAGGCGAGCCGCCTTTGGCGCAGGTCATCGCCCGCCTTGCCCCCGTCGATTTGGTGCTGATTGAAGGGTACAAACGCGACAGCCACCCCAAAATCGAGGTTTGGCGCGCCGAGGCTGGGCATGATCTGATTCAAACGGGCGATCCGACCATTCGCGCGGTGGCGACCGACAGCGACCTGCCGCCGCTTAGCGTGCCGCGCCTTGATCTGAACGATACAGGCCAGATTGCCGATTTCATTGCGGCGGACATCGGCCTTGCCCTGCGGTGCAGCGGAGAGAGCGTTGTTTGACTGCGTTATCATTGTTGATTGGTCGGCGGCGTCTGCGCCATCGCCCGCAAAACCTTCGGCCGATGCGATATGGACATGCTGTGCCGATGCGGGGGGCGAGCAGACCCAGTATTACCGCACGCGGGCGCAAGCAGAGGCATATTTGGGCGGGCAAATCATGGCCGCGCAAACACGCGGCGCGCGCCTGCTGATTGGCTGCGATTTTCCCTTTGCCTATCCGCGCGGCTTTGCTCATGCGCTGACGGGCCAAACCGATGCGCGCGCGGTGTGGCGATTTTTGCAAGCAACGATTGTCGACACCGCCAGCAACGCCAATAATCGTTTTGACGTGGCAAATGACATCAACGCACGCTTTGGCAATGGCCCGTTTTGGGGCCGCCCAGTAGGGCAGGATGCCCCCCATTTGCCCGCGCGCAAGATTGTAGATTACACTGCCCTGCCCTTTGCCGAGCGCCGCGCCATTGACCGCGCAATTCCCAGCGCCCAGCCCATTTGGAAGCTGTATACAACGGGCAGCGTGGGCAGTCAGGCACTGATGGGACTTCCGATGATTGCGCGGCTGGCCGCGCTGAACGGGGTCAGTGTTTGGCCTTTTGACGAAAACCTTGCCGATGTGGTGCTGGCGGAAGTTTACCCTTCGCTTTTGGCCAAAGCGGTGGCGCAGGTGCTCGCGCAAAGTGGCGGGATCAAAGACGCGGTGCAAGTGCAGCTTTTGGCCCGCGCGATGCTGCGCCAGCCGCCCGATATTTGGGCGCAAATGCTGGCCGTGCCGCATGCAGATGCCCGCGAAGAGGGTTGG
>CAXNEP010000317.1:0-3497 GCA_964200865.1 Cypionkella sp.
GGCGAATATCCAGCACCGCAAGGGCAAGCAGGATAAACTGCGTTCCAAAATGTTTTCCAAACTGGCAAAGGAAATCACCGTTGCCGCGAAAATGGGCGACCCTGACCCTGATAAGAACCCGCGTTTGCGCCTTGCGGTAAAGGCCGCGAAATCGGTGTCGATGCCCAAGGACGTGATCGACCGCGCGATTAAGAAATCGGTGGCGGGGGATGCGGCGGATTATACCGAAATCCGTTACGAGGGCTATGGCGCGGGCGGCATTGCGATTATCGTCGAGGCGATGACCGATAACCTGAACCGCACTGCCAGCAATGTGCGCAGCTATTTCTCCAAAGGCGGCGGGAATATGGGGCAGACGGGGTCTGTTAGCCACGGCTTTGACCGCGTGGGCGAGATTACCTACCCTGCTTCGGCTGGGAGCAGCGACGATGTGATGATGGCAGCTTTAGAGGCCGGCGCGGATGATGTGGAATCGGACGAGGATGGCCACTGGATTTACTGCGCGGTTGAGAGCCTGAACGCCGTGTCGGACGCGCTGGAGAAATCGCTAGGCGAGTCGAGCGAATCCAAACTGATCTGGAAACCGCAAACCCGCACCGAGGTGGATTTGGACACCGCGCAAAAGCTGGTGCGGCTGATCGATATGCTGGAAGAAGATGACGATGTGCAGGACGTGACGCATAACTTTGACATCCCCGAGGATGTGGCTGCGCAGCTGGAATAGGGTTTAGGAGCATAGGGTTAGACAGGGCGGGGGCTTCCCCGCCCTTTTTGTTTGGGGACAGGCATTAAAGGCTGACAAATTTTGTCGGAATATATTGACGCAAAGCGCGCGCCCTGCTATTCCTTAGTCAATTAGTCGGAATATATGCGGCTGATGCACCCCATAACCCGCGCGAGATGGTGTTCAAATGGGCCAAAGGCGTGCGCCGCCCGTGCCGAGGGAGATACGTCCGCGTGGGCTTTGGGGGGGATTGTAGGTATTATTGCTGGCGTGGAGAAGATGGTGCGTGCAAGCACGCACCCTACAACTCGCTAATTGATTAGCACACTTAGTGCGGCCCAGGTTGTGCTGATTACGGTTGGTTGAATTTGCGAAGGAACTTCTCGACGATCAAACCGAAGCCACCACTGACCCCACCCAGAATGCCAATTTGCCAAAGCGTTAGATCGTCAAATATCAATAGCGATGTAAAGAAAGCTATAAAAGTAGCTGCGCCTACGATCAGTCTTGATTTGAAATTCATCTGAAACACTCCTGTGCTGTCGAATCTACCCATGCGTGAAATCTCGAAGGTGGTGGTGTCCTCAATACACAACCACCGCCCGAATGCTCTTCCCCTCGTGCATCAGATCAAAGCCCTTGTTGATGTCTTCCAGCGGCAGGATATGGGTGATCAGGCTGTCAATTTCGATCCGCCCGTCCATATACCAATCGACAATCGTCGGCACATCGGTGCGGCCGCGCGCGCCGCCGAAAGCCGTGCCTTTCCACACGCGCCCCGTCACCAGTTGGAAGGGGCGGGTTTCAATCACTGCGCCTGCGGGGGCAACGCCGATGATGATGGATTGGCCCCAGCCGCGATGGGTGCATTCCAGCGCGTCGCGCATGACTTTGACGTTGCCCGTGCAGTCAAACGAATAATCCGCCCCGCCGATTTTATCGATGGGGGTTTTGGTAAGGTCGACAATGGCCTGCACGACCGAGCCTTCGATTTCTTTGGGGTTGATGAAATGGGTCATACCGAACTTTTCGCCCCATTCCTTTTTGTCGTCGTTCAAATCCACGCCAATAATCATCCGCGCGCCTGCCATTTTCAGGCCTTGGATCACGTTCAGACCAATGCCGCCAAGGCCGAACACAACGGCGGTTGCGTCATGTTCCACCTTGGCCGTGTTCAGCACCGCGCCGATGCCCGTGGTCACGCCACAGCCGATGTAGCAGATTTTGTCAAACGGCGCGTCATCGCGCACTTTTGCCAGCGCGATTTCAGGCACAACGGTGTGGTTGGCAAAGGTCGAGCAGCCCATGTAGTGATAGATCGGCGTGCCATCGAGCATCGAAAACCGCGTCGTGCCATCGGGCATCAGGCCTTGGCCTTGGGTTGCGCGAATGGCGGTGCAAAGGTTGGTTTTGCGCGACAGGCAGGACGGGCATTCGCGGCATTCGGGGGTGTATAGCGGGATCACATGATCGCCCACTTTCAGCGATTTCACCCCTGGCCCCACGGCAATCACAACGCCCGCGCCTTCATGCCCCAAAATGGCGGGAAACAGGCCTTCGGGATCTGCGCCCGATAGGGTGAATTCATCGGTATGGCAAATGCCTGTGGCCTTAATCTCAACCAGAACTTCACCTTCCTTGGGGTCGGCCAGATTGACCTCCATCACGGTCAAAGGCTGGCCAGCGGCAAGGGCAACGGCGGCACGGGTACGCATGGGTAAACTCCTGATTTGGTTGGGCGCATTGCGCGCAGACTGGCGCAGCGTGTTTGCAAAAGCAACTGGATTCATGGCGAAAGCACCTTGCGGGGCGGCGGTGAATGCTGCACCGTGCTGCGCAGAACGCGGGGGGTGAATGATGCAAAAATGGGCTTTGGCGGGCGCTGCGGCGCTGCTGCTGGCGGGCTGTGACAGCCCTGCGCCGCAAAACGTGGGGGATGATATGGTGGCCAGTTGCGGGGCAGAAGATTTGCAAAACCTGATCGGCCAGCCAAAAGCGGTGCTGGAGGCGATGCGCTTTTCTCAGCGGGTGCGGGTGATAACCCCCGGCATGGCTGTGACGATGGATTTTGCGCCAAACCGTTTGAACATTCATGTATCGGACGCGGGTATCATCACAGCAGTGCGGTGCGGCTGACATGCTATACGCAGCACTCAAAGGGTTTTTGGTATCCCTCAGTCTGATCTTGGCCATCGGTGCGCAGAATGCCTTTGTGCTGCGCCAAGGGCTGCGGCGCGAGCATGTTTTCGCCGTGGTCGCGGTCTGTGCGCTGTCGGATGCTATTCTCATCGCGGTGGGGGTTATAGGTTTTGGCGCGATTTCAACGGCTTTGCCCGCCGCTGCCGAGGTGATGCGCTGGGGCGGGGCTGCGTTTTTGTTCGCATACGGCGCGCTGCGGTTTAAGGCGGCGCTTGCGGGTGGGGCGGCGTTGATGCCGCAGGACGGGCAGTCTGCATCGTTAAAGTCGGTTCTGGTGACCTGCCTTTTGCTAACTTGGGCCAACCCGCATGTCTATTTGGATACGGTGGCGCTGATCGGGTCTATCGCTGCGCAATATGACCCGTATCGTTTGTATTTCGGCCTAGGCGCGGCCAGCGGTAGTTTGGTGTTTTTCGCGGCCCTTGGCTATGGCGCGCGTCTGCTTGCGCCCGTATTTCAGCGCCCGCGCGCGTGGGTGGTGCTTGAGGTGATTGTGGGCGCGGTGATGTGGGCCATTGCGCTGACGTTGGTTTTGGGCGGATGAAGCTGACCGATTTGGGCCAGACCAAATGGG
>CAXNEP010000318.1:0-3484 GCA_964200865.1 Cypionkella sp.
CGCCCGCAAGTCTGGCCAGTGCGCGCAAATCGGCCGCAGACTGGGCCGCATTAGGGGTGACAGGCGCGAATGGCGGCAGGCTGCGCGGGTCTGGTTCGGCCACACTTTTGCAAACGGGCGGGCCTGCCTTTTTGCTATATGGCAATTACAACGTGATTTTGCGCTATAACAACGCGCAATCCTATGCCATTGGCGTCGGACATCTGTCCGACCGCATTTCAGGCGCGGGCCCTTTGCGCGCAGGCTTTGGCCCCGACAGCGCGGGCATGACCATAGACCAGCGCCGCGCGCTGCAACAGCGGCTGGCGGCTTTGGGCTATGACATCGGCACGCCAGATGGGGTAATTGGCCCTAAAACCAACGCCGCGATTTCCGCCTATCAAACCAGCCGTGGCCTGCCCGCCACGGGCCAGCCCAGCCTTGCGCTGCTGCGCGCTTTGGGCGGCTAACGCATATCAGCCAAGCCCCCCGCTAACCTTGCTATCATACCCCTTTGGCAGGAGTGTGATATGCAAGGATTTTACGGTCCCTTGGGCGATATGGCGGGCGCAAACACCGATTTTCGCCGTGTGATCTATACAGGCCCGCATCTGCAAGTGGTGCTGATGTCGCTAAAACCTGATGAGGCGATTGGACCCGAAATTCACGAAACCCGCGATCAGTTCTTTCGCATCGAAAAGGGCAAGGGCCGGCTGCGACTTGGGTCGGCGCGCATTTCGGTTTGCGCGGGGGACGGCTTTGTTGTGCCCTCAGGAATGCGGCACAATTTGACCAATACAGGCAAAAAGCGCCTGCGCCTTTATACCATTTACAGCCCGCCCAACCACGCCGATGGGCTGATCGCCCATACAAAGGCCAAGGCAATGGCCGTTGAATCGCAAAACAAGATCTCCGCCGATCTGAACACCGCCAACAAAGTGATGACCAACGAAGGCGGGCCAGCCCCTTCGATGCAAGAGCCGCAGACATAACCGCGCGGCGGCAATTTACATCTCAATCGCTGACACAGATCAGCCCGCTGCACCGCAGCACCTGCGACAACGGGCAAGACGCCCAAGACGGGCGATCTGTATCTTGAAAGGTCGAATTATGAAAAGCAGCACCATAACTTTGGGCAGCATGGCGGCAATTTTGTCCTTTGCTGCGGCAGGGACGGCGATGGCGCAAGACACGCTGACGGGCGTTTCCGCCCTGAACACGCGCCTAGATGACATTGCCCGCGCAGCGCAAATCGATCTTGCGCGCGCCGATGACGCATTGCGCTATGGCGCGCCAGAATTCCGCGATGGCATGTCGGGCAGCGCATCTTTGGGCTATAACCAAACAACAGGCGCAACCGACAGCGATGATCTATCTGTCGGCGCGCGTCTGCGCTTTGCCAACGGCCCGCTGATCCAAAACCTTGGTCTGGTGTTGGACAAAACCAGCTCGGCTGGCGTCAGCACCAAAGAAGATACGTTCCTGATCTATGATGCCAATTATTTCTTTAACGACTCGCTCTATGGCTTTGTTTTGGGCCGCGTGAAATATGACGGGCTAGCAGACACTGCGGCCGAAACGGGCACGGATGCCTTTATTGGCATCGGGCCTGGCGTGCGCATCGTCAACACCCCTGATGTCAGCTGGCGCATTCAGGCAGGTATCGGGATGAGCCTTCTGAAAGACGGCACCGATGTTGAGACAAAAGAAACAGGTTACATCGCCTCCTCGCGGCTGTATGTGCGCCTGTCGGATATGCTGTTTGCCACCAATGACACCGATGTGCTGAAAACCGATTCCGCGCTGCGCGTGAACAATGATTTGGGCCTGAACGTCAAAATGTCCGAACAATTTGCAACCCGTATCAGCTATCTGTCCGAATTTAACGATTCGCGCGCAGTCGAAACCGAGAACAAACTGGGCGTATCATTGGTTTATTCCTTCTGATCAATGCCACCCAGACGGCGAGCGGGGCGGGGGAAATCCGCCCCGCTTGTATTTTGGGGGGTGCGCTCGCAGGGGTTATGCCGCAATAGACGCGGGGGACAAATTGCGCTAAAGCGCCGCCATGACCGCAGCTTTGCCCCAACACAGCCCCTTTGATGCGCGCCTGTCCGTCGCCCCGATGATGGATTGGACAGATCGGCATTGCCGCATGTTCCACCGCCAATTTTCGCGGCGGGCGTGGCTTTATACCGAAATGGTCACGGCGGCGGCCATTGTCCAGGGGCCAAAAGACCGCCTTTTGGCCTATTCTGCTGGCGCGCATCCTGTGGCCTTGCAACTGGGCGGCTCTGACCCTGCCGAACTGGCCCGCGCCGTCGCCATCGCCGCGCCTTATGGCAATGACGAGGTGAACCTGAACGTCGGCTGCCCGTCTGACCGTGTGCAGTCGGGCTGTTTTGGCGCGGTGCTGATGCTGCAACCTGACTTGGTGGCAAGATGCGTCGCCGCCATGCAGGATGCCAGCGCGGTGCCTGTCACAGTCAAATGCCGCATCGGGGTGGATGATCAAAACCCTGCCGATGCGTTGCCCGAATTTTTGCGCGCCATGGCTGGCGTTGGCGTGGGCCATGTCATAATCCATGCCCGCAAGGCGTGGCTTCAGGGCCTGTCCCCCAAAGAAAACCGCGAAATCCCGCCCCTAGATTATGATTTGGTGCTGGCGATGAAGCGCGAATTTCCAAAGCTGCGCATCAGCATTAACGGCGGAATTACCACGCTGGCGCAGGCGAAAGCGTTTTTAGATCAAGGGCTTGATGGGGTGATGGTGGGCCGCGCTGCCTATCACGACACCGCAAGCGTGTTGCAAGGGGCAGATATGCTGTGGGGCGAGGCCTTTGCCCCCGATACCTTTGCCGCCATTGATGCGATGCGCCCCTATATCGCGGCGCATTTGGCACAAGGTGGCAGGCTGCACCAGATCACGCGGCATATGCTGGGCGCATTTGCAGGCGGTGCGGGCGCGCGCGGGTGGCGGCGGGTGCTGTCGACGAGTGGTATGCAAACGGGCGCAGGGCTGCAGGTTTTGGATGCGGCCTTGGCCGAAGTCACCCGCGCCCAAGCAGCGGCTTAGGCCCGTTTCTAAGCTCGTTTCGCCACCCAAGCCAGCGCCAAGGTCACGGCGGCAGCAGCGGCGATCAGCCCCGCCAGCGGTGCGGGTTGATCGGACAAAATTCCCCCCGCCAGCGCCGTGGTCGCCCCGCCCAGCAGCATTTGGAACGTTCCACCGATGGAACTGGCCAGCCCCGCATGCTCGCCCTGATCTTCCAGCGCCATCACCATCGTTGTGGGAATAATCAACCCCAGCCCCGCATTGCCCAGCGCCAGCAGCCCGATGAACACGGCCAAAGGGGCCGCATCGATCAGGGTTAGGGCAAACAGCGCCGCCGTGGCCGCCGCAAACAGCGCGCCCGCCCCGCGCATCACCGAAACCGCGCCAAACCGCGCGCCAAGGCGGCCCGCAAGCTGGCCCGATCCGATGAACGCCACCGCATTGGCGGCA
>CAXNEP010000319.1:0-3478 GCA_964200865.1 Cypionkella sp.
TCGATCACATCCTTGGGCATCGAGACGGCCTTGGACGCCTTGACCGCCAAGCGCAAACGCGGGTTCTTATCAGGGTCAGGGTCGCCCATTTTCGCGGCAACGGTGATTTCCTTTGCCAGTTTGGAAAACATTTTGGAACGCAGTTTATCCTGCTTGCCCTTGCGGTGCTGGATATTCGCCCATTTGGAATGGCCTGCCATGACCTGAAACCCCTGTTGAAACCAATCTCTTTGGTGATGAAATTCCCTACACCAGCGCCTAGGGGGGCCGCAACCCCCGCGCCCGCGCCTACATCGGCCAGATCAGCGGGATCAGCGCCGAGCAGGTCAGCCAGATCAGGATGTTCAGCGGCAGGCCCACGCGCAGATAATCGGAAAACCGATAGCCGCCCGGCCCGTACACCATCATGTTCGTCTGGTACCCCACAGGGGTGGCAAAGGCCAAGGTCGCCGAAAACATCACCGCCACCACAAAGGGGCGCGGATCAAGGCCCAGCGTCTGAGCCAGTTCAATGGCAATGGGGGTATAGATCACGGCCACCGCGTTGTTCGATAGAAACTCGGTCAGGATCAAGCCCAAAAGATAGACGCATAAAATCATAAAGAACGGCGACAGGTTCACCATATAGGGGGCGACAAAGCCCACAATCAGGTTCACCGCGCCTGAATGTTCCAGCCCAGCACCCACCGCCAGCATGGCGAAAATCATTGCAAGCAAGCGGCCATCGATAAAGGAAAACGCCTCGTCCGCATCGATGCAGCGCAGCACGAAAATCAACGCTACAGCCACAAAGGCCAGCGCCATAATCGGGGCCACTTCAAAACCCGACAAAATCACCACCCCCGCCATGGCCGCAATGGCAATGGGGGCCTTGGCGCGCCGAAACGCCTTTTGCGTGGGGTGCGAAATATCGACCAATTCCATATCTGTGGCAAGGCGCTGGATATCTTCAACCGTGCCTTCCAGCAGCAGCGTATCGCCGATCTGCACCTCTAGCTCGTCCAAAGAGGTGATGTTCTGATTGCGCCGATGTGCGGCCAAAACATACACCCCATAGCGGCGACGGATGCGCATCTCGCCCAAGGTGCGACCAATCATGCGGCAGCCGCTGGAAATCAGCACCTCGACCGTTTCGGTTTGCACCGAGGACAGCTTTTCCACGCCGCGCAGGTTTTTGTTTTCCTGCAGGCCCAAAATTTCCGCCATGTCGCTGCGCAGCACAACGCGGTCGCCCATTTCCAAAACCACGGGGGCAAGGTTGCGCCGCAGGCTGGCATCGCCGCGCAAAACGTCAATCACCCGAATGCCTGACCGTTTGAATTGCGGCACATCCAAAACGCGCTGGCCGATCAGGGGCGATCCTTCAGGCAGGGCCATTTCGGTGAAATATTTCATTTTCTTGCGGTTGCCCAAAAGCGCGCTCATCGATTGGCGGTCAGGCAAAAGGCGGTTCGCAAACAGCGCCAAGTAAACCCCGCCCACCACCGTTACCGCCAACCCCAGCGGCCAAACTTCAAACAGCGAAAACGCCTGCAGCCCAGCATCGCGCGCCACACCATCAACCAAAATATTGGTCGAAGTGCCCACCAGAGTCATCATCCCGCCCAGCACAGTCATATAGCTGAGGGGGATCAGAAATTTCGATGGCGACATGCCGATCTTTTTCGCAATTTGAATGACCACGGGGATCATCACCGCGACCAGTGGCGTGTTGTTCATAAAGGCCGAAGCGCAGGCGATAAAGATAAACAGCACCACCACCGTGGCGCGCGGGCTATCGGCCACGCGGCTTTCTGCGGCGGAAATCACCATTTCCACCGCGCCCGTGCGCACCAGCCCCCCCATCATCAAAAAGAGCAGCGCAATCGTCCAAGGGGCGGAATTTGACAGCGTATCCACCGCCTCGCCCACGGGCAAAATTCCCGTGATCAACATCACCGCAGCCCCCGCAATTGCAGTGACCTCAACGGGAAATGTCTCGCGGATGAACAAGGTAAACATCACCGCAAGGATGATAAGCGCCGCGATAGGCTGCATATCTTGGGCAATCGCAATTCCAAACATTGGTTGGCCTTTCTATGCGCGGCTGGCAGCTTTGGGCTGCACCAAAGCAATCCCGCCAAGTAGAATAACCGCCGCCAAAATGACAAGTGGGGAAAAGGTCTCGCCCAAAATCACCACGGCCCAGATCATGCCCGCAGCGGTCACGATATAGCCCGTCTGCGTGGCAAAAACTGCCCCCGCCCGCGCCGCCAACCACACGAATGTGGCATATAGCACCGCATGAAGGGCCGAACTGCCGATCAGCGCCAATTCTGGCGCGCCCAGTTTAGTGATCATAAACCCCTGCCCCATGGCCCACATCACAGGGGCGATCATGATGGCCCCCAATAAGGATACCCCAAACATCGCCTGCACCGCGTCCATCCCCGCCGTGCCAACCTTTGCCACATAACTGCCTTCCAACGCGTAAAACAGCGGCCCAATCAGCGCCAGCGGCAAAAACGCCGCCATGGCAGGGTCGGGCAGGCTAGCATCCGGCAGGGCAATGATCAAAACCCCCGTCAGCCCCAAAGCCAGCCCAAACAGCCGCCGCCAAGAAAAATGCTCGGCCCCCAGTAACAAGCCAATGGGAAAGGCAATCATCGGCACGGTTGAAATGATGATCGACATAATCCCCGCAGGCAGGCGCGCGACCGAGATGTAAAACGTCAGCCCCGGCACAATGGTGCCCAGCACCGCGACCACGATGTAAAACTGCAGCGCGCGGGGCGTGCGCGCCAGCCCTTTGCCGCGCGCCAATGTCATGGCACCCAAGACAACCGTGCACACCACCAATTGCCAAAACACCATACCCAGCGGAGGATAGCCCGTGGATGCCGCAATTTTGCCCAGCGCCTGTGTCGAGCCCCAGCCAATGCCAACGGCCAGCAAGACCCCAACCATGCCCCAGCGCCCCAATTTATGACCCCGCCTGTTGCAGCCGCCCGCCTTGGCGGATCATCGACACTTTGCGCGCCAGCCCCGTTTTGTCATCGGTTTCCACATATACCCCCGAAAGTGTGGCAGGCCCGCCCGCAGGTTCAAACCGCCCGCTGGCCATGCCCGTGATAAAACGGCGCAGCGGTTCCAGCTTTTCCATACCGATCACACTGTCATAATCCCCGCACATGCCTGCATCGGTCAGGTACGCCGTGCCCTTGGGCAAAATCATCGCGTCCCCCGTCGGCACATGCGTATGCGTGCCCACAACAAGGCTGGCTTGCCCATCGCACCAATGGCCCATCGCCATTTTTCCGATGTCGCCTCGGCATGAACGTCCACCACAGCCGCCTGAACGGCAGCGCCCAGACGGTGGGTTTTCAGCACGGTTTCAATGGCCGAAAACGGGTCATCAAACGGGCGTTTCATAAAGACTTGCCCCAGCACTTGGGCCACCAAAACACGGCGGCCTTGGGTTGCTTCAAATATCTTAACC
>CAXNEP010000320.1:0-3456 GCA_964200865.1 Cypionkella sp.
GTGCCTTCGGGCGCGTCCACTGGCGCACATGAGGCGAACGAGCGCCGCGATAATGATCCAAAACGCTATAAAGGTAAGGGCGTTCTCGAGGCTGTCGCCGCCGTCAATGGCGAGTTGGCCGAAGCCATCGTTGGCTTTGATGCCACCGAACAGGTCGGCATTGACCGCACGATGATCGAACTTGACGGCACCGCCAACAAATCCCGCCTTGGCGCGAATGCGATTTTGGGCGTGTCCATGGCCGTGGCCAAGGCCGCTGCCGAATACACTGGCCAGCCGCTGTACCGCTATATCGGCGGCACATCGGCCCATGTTCTGCCCGTGCCGATGATGAACATCATCAACGGGGGCGAGCATGCCGATAACCCGATTGATATTCAGGAATTCATGATCATGCCCGTGGGCGCGGACAATATCCGCGAAGCCATCCGCATGGGGTCTGAAGTGTTCCACACCCTGAAGAAAGAACTGCAAGCCGCGGGCCATAACACGGGCATCGGCGATGAGGGCGGCTTTGCGCCCAACCTGAATTCCGCCCGCGATGCGCTTGATTTCATTCTGAAATCCATCGAAAAGGCGGGTTATAAGCCAGGTGAGGATATCTATCTGGCCCTTGATTGCGCCGCCACTGAATATTTCAAAGGCGGCAAGTACGAGATGAAGGGCGAAGGCAAATCGCTGTCTATCGAAGAAAACGTCGCATTCTTGGCGGGCCTTGCCAAAGATTACCCCATCATTTCCATCGAAGATGGGTGCAGCGAAGATGACTGGGCGGGCTGGAAACTGTTGACCGAAACCTTGGGGGGTAAGGTGCAATTGGTGGGCGATGATTTGTTCGTCACCAACCCGCGTCGTTTGGCGGAAGGTATCGCGCAGGGCTGCGCCAATTCGATGCTGGTCAAGGTCAACCAAATTGGCACGCTGACCGAAACGCTGGAAGCCGTGTCGATGGCGCACCGCGCGCGCTATACCAATGTGATGTCGCACCGTTCGGGTGAAACCGAAGATGCGACGATTGCTGATTTGGCTGTGGCCACCAACTGCGGGCAGATCAAGACAGGCTCGCTGTCGCGCTCGGATCGTTTGGCTAAGTATAACCAATTGATCCGTATCGAAGAAATGCTGGGCGAGACGGCGGTTTACGCAGGCCGCAGCATTCTGCGCTAATGGATACAGCGCGCGCCCTGATCGAACGGCTGGCCCTTGCCCCCCATCCCGAAGGCGGATGGTATCGGCAAACATGGGTTGGCCCAACGGTTCAGGGCCGCGCCAGTGGCACGGCGATTTTGTTTTTGCTGGCGGAGGGGCAGCGCAGCCATTGGCACCGCGTGGATGCTGATGAGATTTGGCTGTTTCACGCAGGCGCGCCGCTGATCCTGTCTCTGGGCAAGGATTTTGCCCGCGATATCACCCTTGGCCCCGATGTTTTGGGCGGGCAGCATCCGCAAGCCATTGTTCCCGCGCATCACTGGCAGGCGGCAGCCACCACAGGGGATTATTCATTGGTGTCTTGCACTGTGAGCCCCGGCTTTGATTTTTCAGGCTTTACCCTTGCCCCACCCGAATTTGATCTGCCGCGCGCGCCGTAGCACCACCTTGGGCTGATATAAATCTGCGATCTGGACTGTTTTACCGCAGCTTTCGGGTCGCGCTTTTGGATTTACGGGCGTAGGTAAGTGCCATGAGCACCCCTAATCCCCTGCCCGAAAACAACGACACGCTGGCTGGCTTTGGCTATGCGCTTGCCGCCTATTTCATTTGGGGGTTTTTGCCCCTGTATATGAAGGCCCTTGCACATATTCCGCCCGTCGAAGTGATTGCGCATCGCATCATCTGGTCGCTGCCCATAGCGGCGGCCGTGTTGATTTATCAGGGCCGCACCAATGATATCAAACGCGCGCTGAAAACGCCGTCGATGCTGACGATGGGCGCGGTGACCGCGACGCTGGTTTCGGTCAATTGGATGATTTATGTTTGGGCCATTGGCACGGGCCATGCGCTGGATGCGGCCTTGGGCTATTACATCAACCCGCTGTTTTCGGTACTGATTGGCTTTGTGATTTTGAAGGAAAAGCTGTCAAATCTGCAATGGGCGGCCATTGCCTTGGCCGCGCTGGCGGTGGTGGTGCTGACCGTGGATGCAGGCCGCGTGCCGATGGTTGCGCTGGGGCTGACCCTGTCATGGGCGGCCTATGCATATTTCAAAAAATCGCTACCCATTGGCCCAAACCAAGGTTTCCTGCTGGAAGTGTTGCTGCTGACCCCCTTTGCGCTGGCCTATCTGGTCTATCACGCGGGCACGGGCACGGGGCATTTTGGGCAGGGCACGTCTGATACGCTGTTGCTGATGGGCACGGGTTTGGTCACGGCCATTCCGCTGATGTTCTATGCAAATGGGGCCAAACAACTGCGTCTTTCAACAATTGGCGTGATGCAATACATTGCGCCCACGATGATTTTTCTAACCGCGGTGTTCTTGTTTCATGAACCCTTCGGCCCTGCCCGCGCGATTGCCTTCCCAATGATCTGGGCGGCGCTGGCCCTATACACATGGTCGTTCTTTGCGCAGAAACGCGCGGCCTAATCGGGCCTATCGATCAGCCCGCCGCTGATATGGGCGGGCGCGCCTGTGGTGCTGGGGCCAGATGTGGGCAGCCCGCGCATCACCCGCAGCGCCAAATAGCCAAAGGCCTGCGCCTCTAGCATATCGCCGTTCAGGGCAATATTTTCAATGGGATGCACGGGGATGCTTAGGTTATCGCCCAACATCGCCATCATGGCCGCATTATGCCGCCCTCCGCCTGCGACCAGCAGTTGCGCAGGCAATGCGGGGAAATGCTGCATCCCTGTGGCCACGCAGGCCGCTGCAATGGCGGTGGCGGTGGCAACAGCATCGGCATCGCTAAGATCGTGCAATGCATAAAGGGACTGCGAAAATTCGTTCCTGTCCAAAGACTTGGGCGGCATTCTGGTAAAATAGCTGTGGCGCAAGAACGCCTGAACGATCCCTTGATCGACCGCGCCGATCAGCGCCAGCGCGCCGCCATCGTCCTGCGCCAGCCCCCGCCGCGCCTGCATCAGATCATTCACAGGCGCATTGGCTGGCCCCGTGTCAAAGGCCAAAACCGCGCCGTCTGCGCAGGGGTCGGTCAGGCGCGGGTCTACATAGGTGATATTGCCCACCCCGCCCAAATTCAGCATGGCAAGCGGCGCATCTAAGCTGGCAAACCGCGCGCAGGCGTGGTGAAAATAGGGCACCAGCGGCGCGCCCTGCCCGCTCATGGCCACATCGGCACTGCGAAAATCCCACACAACGGGTGTGCGCAGCGCGCGGGCAATCAACGCGCCATTGCCCGCCTGATGCGTGCGGCCCCGCGCTGGATCATGCGCCAAGGTCTGCCCGTGAAAACCCACAACCTCGGCCCCCGAAAAGCGGCTGGCTAGGTCCACATGCGC
>CAXNEP010000321.1:0-3454 GCA_964200865.1 Cypionkella sp.
GCGGTGACGGCCAAAGATTTTCTCCATCGCCATACTGATCTCTCCTACAGTTGCGCGGGCGCGGGCAGCGGTCACTGCTGCGTCCAGCAGATTACCGCGATCCGCTGCGCGGCGGGTCAACTCATCCAGCGCTGCCGTGCACGCGCCCTCGTCCCGCGCGGCGCGGGTGGCCGCGAGCCGTGCAATTTGCGCATCGCGCACAGCGTGATTGTCGATATCCAAAATCTCAATCGCGTCTTCTTTGGGCAGACGGTATTTGTTCACCCCAACCACCACCTCGTCCCCGCGATCAATCGCGGCTTGACGCTTGGCCGCCGATTCCTCGATGCGTAGTTTGGGCATACCCGATGCCACGGCTTTGGTCATGCCGCCCATCGCCTCGACTTCTTCAATCAGCGCCCACGCCTCGCGCGCCAACTGATCGGTCAGCCTTTCCACATAGTAGCTGCCCGCCAGCGGGTCGATCACGCGCGTCACCCCCGTTTCGTGCTGCAAAATCAGCTGCGTGTTGCGCGCAATGCGGGCGGAAAATTCGGTCGGCAGGGCCATCGCCTCATCCAGCGCATTGGTGTGCAGGCTTTGCGTGCCGCCCAGAACAGCCGACATCGCCTCATACGCCGTGCGGATCACGTTGTTATAGGGGTCAGCCTCTTGCAAACTTACGCCGCTGGTCTGGCAATGGGTGCGCAGCATCAGGCTGCCCTGATTTTTGGGGTTAAATTCCGACATAATCCTATGCCACAGCATGCGGGCGGCGCGCAGCTTTGCCGCCTCCATGAAGAAATTCATGCCAATGGCAAAGAAAAACGACAGGCGTCCCGCAAAATCATCCACATTCATACCGCGCGCCAAGGCAGCGCGCACATATTCGCGCCCATCCGCCAGCGTATAGGCCAGTTCCTGCACCAAATTCGCCCCCGCCTCTTGCATGTGATAGCCCGAGATCGAGATCGAATTAAACTTCGGCATATGGGCGGATGTGTATTCAATAATATCCGCAATGATCCGCATCGATGGTTCTGGCGGGTAGATATAGGTGTTGCGCACCATAAACTCTTTCAGAATGTCGTTCTGAATCGTGCCTGAAAGCAGCGCGGGGCCCACGCCCTGCTCTTCACCCGCCACAATAAAGCTGGCCAGAATCGGAATGACCGCGCCGTTCATCGTCATGGATACCGAGACTTTATCCAGCGGGATACCGTCGAACAAAATCTTCATATCCTCGACACTATCAATCGCCACCCCCGCCTTGCCCACATCGCCCGTCACGCGCGGATGGTCGGAATCGTAGCCGCGATGTGTGGCCAAATCGAAGGCAACCGATACGCCTTGCTGGCCCGCCGCCAAGTTTTTGCGGTAAAAGGCATTGCTGGCCTCTGCCGTCGAAAATCCTGCGTATTGGCGGATCGTCCACGGGCGGCCTGCATACATTGTGGCCTTCACCCCGCGCGTATAGGGCGCAAAGCCTGGCAACTCGCCCATCTGCGGCAGGTCTGCGGTATCGGCAGCCGTATACAGCGGCTTAACCGTGATCCCTTCCAGCGTATGCCAATCAAGGCTTTCAATCGGGCGGTCTTTCAACTCGCGCGTGGCCAATGCCTGCCATTTTGCCTTATCGGTCATATCGCTCTCCTTTGGGCGGGGCATAATTTGCACCCTTTAACCCTTTGTAATGTTGCGCCCGTGCCCTATATCAAGGGCATGAAACACCTGTTTGTCTTGGCCGTCATGGCCGCGCTTTATGCCGCCCCCAGCATGGCCGCCCCCATGCAGCCCACCCCGCCCAGCGCCGTTGATCTGGACGCGCTGAAATATGTCTCGCGCGTGCTGGTGGTCTTTGCCCCCGCGCCAGAAGACCCCAATTTCCTGCGCCAAATGTCCCTGCTGGCCGAAGATCGGGGCGAGCTGGCGGAGCGTGATTTTGTGCTGGTCGTCGATACAGACCCCGCCGCAATGTCGCCCCTGCGCACCAAACTGCGCCCGTCAGGGTTTACCCTGCTGGTGCTGGACAAAGACGGCAAAACCGCCCTGCGCAAACCCCGCCCATGGTCCTTGCGCGAAATTATGCGCGCCATCGACAAGCTGCCCTCGCGGCAGGGCGAAATCCTAGAAGCGCTGCCTTCGGGGCGGTAGGTCATTCAAACTCCATTATCACGTCGTCCACCTTCAGGCTGGCCCCCGCTCTAGCCTTGACGGCTTTGACCACGCCTTTGCGTTCGGCTTTTAGGATGTTTTCCATCTTCATCGCCTCAACCGTGGCCAGCGCTTGGCCTTCTTGCACCTCATCCCCCACTGCCACCATAACATTGGTCACCAAACCTGGCATGGGGCACAGAAGGTACTTCGATGTATCGGGCGGGGTCTTTTCCAGCATTAGTTTCGCCAGTTCTGCCTGACGCGGCGTGCGCACATGGCATTTCACATCTGCCCCGCGCAGGCGCAAACGGAAGCCGCCGCTGATTTTGGCCACCTTCATCACCAAAGGTGTGCCATCCACCATCAGCTTTGCAAGCGGCTGTCCAGGTGTCCAATCGGACGCCACGCGCAGCACCACGCCATCTGCGAAATGCACCGATGATCCGTCATGGTCGGCGGCAATTTTCACGGAATGCTCTGCGCTTTGCAGGGTGACAACCCAATCATCGCCCACGCGGCGTTCGTGGTTGTCCATCGTGCCCGAAACCTTTGTGCGGCGAATTTCCGCCACGCGGTTCATCGCGGCGGCAGCGGCGGCCACGCGCCGCAGCGTACCTTCATCCAATGTCGCACCTTGAAATCCTTCGGGATATTCTTCGGCGATAAAGGCCGTGGTGATATTGCCTGAAATAAAGCGCGGATGATCCATCACCGCGCCCACAAACGGCAGGTTATGGCCGATGCCTTCCACCTCGAATGTATCAAGCGCGATGCGCATCTCGTCAATCGCGCCCGTGCGGGTGGGGGCCCATGTGCACAGCTTAGCAATCATCGGATCGTAGAACATCGAAATCTCGCCGCCCTCGAACACGCCCGTATCGTTGCGCACAATCCCGCCCGTTGGCGTTACCCCTTCGACAGGGGGGCGATAGCGCGTCAAGCGGCCGATCGATGGCAAAAAGTTGCGATACGGGTCTTCGGCATAAAGGCGGCTTTCCATCGCCCAGCCGTTGATTTTCAGATCGCCCTGCGCAAAGGGCAGCGGCTCGCCCGCCGCCACGCGGATCATCTGTTCCACCAAATCCACGCCCGTAATCAACTCGGTCACAGGATGTTCCACCTGCAAACGGGTGTTCATTTCTAGAAAATAGAAATTGCGCGCGCCGTCGACGATAAACTCAACAGTCCCCGCTGATGTATACCCCACCGCCCGCGCCAGCGCGCAGGCCTGCTCGCCCATCGCTTTGCGCGTCGCCTCGTCCAAAAATGGCGAGGGGGCCTCTTCGATCACCTTTTGATTGCGGCGCTGAATGGAACA
>CAXNEP010000322.1:0-3440 GCA_964200865.1 Cypionkella sp.
CCATCCCCGCGCGTCCCAGTGGCGCGCGGGTTTGTCTTGACGTTACCCGCGCGCCATATTATCTGCCCCATATCGCGGGTGTAGCTCAATGGTAGAGCAGCAGCTTCCCAAGCTGAATACGAGGGTTCGATTCCCTTCACCCGCTCCAATTCCAAAAGTTCAGATGCCGCGCCGCTGCGATAAGTTAGCCCGCATAGATAAACCCGTTCACAGGGTTCACGCGGCCCAGATTTTCGCCGCTGTTTTCCACGCGCACGCGGCTCCAATCGCCGTTTTCCGACACGTCGATCACGCGGTCGTCTAGGGTCACTTGCCCGCGCGCCCAATTGGCATGAACAACCAAAATCTCGCGGTCAGAAACCACACTGCTGACCACGGCCACATGGCCTTTGGGCATGGCGCTGCTGGCGGCAAAGGCCATCACTGCGCCAACTTTTGGCTCTTGGCTGCGCTGATAGCGGCCTTTGGCTTGTTCCCACCACGTTTTGGCATTGCCGCGCAACGACAGTCCCGTGACCATCCGCGCGAAAGGCACGCACCACCAGCGGCCCTGCGGTTTGTTTTCGATGGCAAATTGCACGCCCTGTTCCACGGCCGCGCGGCTGGCGACCTCGGTGCTGCCCATCTGCTGTGCGGCGCGGCGCGCCTCGCGGGCGGCGATGCGGGCGGCTTTACGCTCGGCCCGCAGGGCGGCGCGTTCGGCTTTGGTTGCGGGGTCGGCCGAAAACAGGGCGAAAAGCCCTTGTTTGGGGGCGGCGTCCTGCATTTGGACACCCGCCGCATCGGGCGCGGCGGCGGGTTGCGCCAAAACGGGTGCCCCCATCAGACAGACCCCCAGCATCATCACCGCTATATGTGCCCGCATGTTTTACCCCTTACAATTTCTTAACCACGTTTATCGCCGCCTTCGGCGCGAGCTCAAGTCGCAAGATTCGCCTTGCGCGAAGCTTTGCCGATGGCCCGCTTTTCTTTTGCGCTGCCTTGGGTTAGCCAAGGGTCATCATTTGAAAGGAAATCGATCATGACAGACATCAAACGCTATGGCATCGGCCCCCGCATGTCCGAGGCTGTGGCCTATAACGGTATTGTTTGGGTGGCGGGCCAAGTAGGCACCCCCGGCGATGACATCACCGCCCAGACCAAAACCTGCCTTGCCGAGGTTGACCGCATTTTGGCCGATGCTGGCACTGACAAAACCCGCATTCTATCTGCGCAAATTTGGCTGGCGGATATGGCCGATTTTCCCGCCATGAACGCGGTGTGGGATGCATGGGTGCCCGCAGGCCACACGCCCGCACGCGCAACAGGCGAATCCAAACTCGCCGCCCCTGCCTATTTGGTCGAAGTGATCGTGACAGCCGCGCTGGCCTAATCAGCCGCGCAGATGTGCGATCAGCGCGGCGGTAGAGGCATCTTTGCCATCCGTCGCCGCCCCTTCCAGCATCGGTTGCAGGGCAAGGGCCAGTTCCTTGCCCAGTTCCACCCCCCATTGATCGAACGAGTTGATCCCCAAGATCACCCCTTCGACAAACACGCGGTGTTCATACAGCGCGATGATTTGGCCCAAAACAAACGGGGTTAGTTTTGGGTACAAAAGCGTGGTCGAAGGGCGGTTGCCCGCAAAAACCCTATGGCGCGCTTGTCGTTCCAATTCCGCGCCAGTCAGCCCCTTTTTGCGCATAATCTCCGTCGCCTCGGCCAGTGATCGTCCGCGCATCAAGGCTTCGGATTGGGCCAGACAATTGGCGGCCAGCAGCAGATGTTGATGGGCCAAATGCGCCTCATGCCCCTGTTGCGCCAGCAAAAATTCGCAAGGTATCACGCGCGTGCCTTGGTGGATCAACTGGTAAAAGGCGTGTTGGCCATTCGTGCCAGGTTCGCCCCAGACCACGGGCCCCGTGTGAAATGGGACATCCGTCCCATCCATCGCCACCGACTTGCCGTTGGATTCCATTTCCAATTGCTGCAAATAGGCAGGCAGGCGCAACAGCCGCTGTTCATAGGGCAGCACCGCGCGGCTGGCATAACCGCAAATCTGGTTGTGCCATATGCCCACCAGCGCCAGCAAAACAGGGATATTGTCGCGCAAATCGGCGCTGCGGAAATGGTCATCCATCGCCCGCGCGCCTGCCAAAAACGCCGTGAAATTCTGCGGGCCCACGGCAATCATCACGCCCAAACCAATCGGCCCCCAGATGGAATAGCGTCCACCAACCCAATCTTCAAAGCCAAATACGCGCGCGGCATCAATGCCAAATGCCGCCGTTTTATCCGCCGCAGTCGATAGGGCGGCAAATTGCGCGGCGGGGTTTTTCACCTTTGCCGCCATCCAATCGAGTGCAGTTTGCGCATTGGTCATGGTTTCAATGGTGGTGAAGGTTTTGCTGGCCACAATAATCAGCGTGGTCTCTCGGTTCAGCGGGGCCAGCACATCGGCAATATGCGCGCCGTCAATGTTCGACACGTAATGCAAACGCGGCCCATCGTGATAGGGGGCCAGCGCGATGGTCGCCATAACAGGCCCCAAATCAGACCCGCCAATGCCAATATTCACCACATCGGTGATGCGCCCGCCCTGCCCTTGGAACGTTCCATTGCGCAGATCATCTGCAAAGCCAGCCATCCGCGCCAAGGTGGCCTGAATGGCGGGGATCACATTTTCCCCGTCCACCATCACCTGCGCATCGGGGGCTGCGCGCAAGGCCGTATGCAGCACCGCGCGCCCTTCGGTTTCATTGATTTTCGCGCCCGAAAACATCGCCGCGCGCTTTTCGGCCAGCCCACTCGCCTGTGCCAGCGCAACCAGCAAATCCATCGCATCGGCGTTTAAATTGGTTTTGGAATAATCAAACAGCAGCCCATCGGCGCGGGCGGAAAACTGTTCAAACCGTTTTGGATTTTCGAACAGCGATAAAATCTTAACATCCGCCACCTGTGCGTGGTGCGCTGCCAAATCGGCCCAAATCTTAGTCATGCTACCCTCACTCCGCCCAATGCACCTGCGCGCGGCCCAGCAAAATGCTGACGGGCGCTTTTTCTGGCAAGGGCGCGCCCATGCCTTCGACGACCGCGCGCTTATCCGCGCCAGTGATCATGATATGAATGTGCTTGGCCGCTGCCAAAACGGGCGCGGTTAGGGTGATGCGCGCTTCGGGCTGCGAAGGGGGCTGCATCACCATCAAAGGCGGGGCATCATCGGCTATCGCGGCCGTGATCCCGTCGGCATCGGGGAATAGCGATGCGGTGTGCATGTCCAAACCCATGCCCGCCAGCAAAACCGTAATCGGCAAATGCGGGGCCAAGTCTTTTGTAATGCTGGCAATCCCCTCCGCAGGAGTTTTGCCCGCTGCGAAAAAGCTGACATATTTCGCTTTGGCCGCAGCCCCCACCAAAAGATGCTGTTTCACCAGCGCCGCATTGGAACGGGGGTCTGTTTCATC
>CAXNEP010000323.1:0-3439 GCA_964200865.1 Cypionkella sp.
AGTGACCTTCCTTGTCCGCGTGAAAGAGGCGCTCGAGGATCCACGGCGGTTGTTGATGGATTTGTGAAAACGGTGCGTGACAAGCACGCACCCTACATTTCTGCGTAGGGTGCGTGTTTACACGCACCAATTAACGGATTGGTTCTAGCATGGCGCGTCTTTAGATGGATAACTCTAAGGCAAATTGGTTGTTCTTTGCATTATGCGCTTTACTGATGGCGACTATTGCTTACTTCCTGTCGGGCTGGGAAGGAGTTAAACAGGCCTTGTTACTCTTTGTAGCAATTCCAGTCGGCTTCGGCGCTTTTTTGGGTGGGGTTATGCTATTCAACTTCGCTACTGAAATCGAAGTGGTATGGCAGCGTCTCCTAGCGAAAACTGCCGGCGTTGCTTTGATCGTGTTCGCACTTTTTCTGGCACTTGCATTTAGAGGGGATACCTACTGCGAGACGCCTGGTTGCAGATACGATTAATTGTCAGAACGTGATTTCATAAGATCGGCACCCTATGACCCCCGAACTCCTCTCCCTCACCCTCGCCGCCCTGCTTCAGGCCGCCCAACTTGTCCTTTACGCCACCCCCGCCAATCTGGAAATCGGGGTGCGCTACACCTCGTCCTCCCGCGACACCCCCCTGCCCAAACCCCTCTCCCCCACCACCGCCCGCCTCCTGCGCGCCTTCAACAACCATAACGAGGGGTTGATCCTGTTTACCATCGCCGTGCTGGTCGTCACCCTCTCAAACCAATCCACACCCACAACCCAATTCGCCGCCTACACCTACCTCGCCGCCCGCATCCTCTACATCCCCGCCTACGCCCTAAACCTCACCCCATGGCGCTCGGCAATCTGGATCGCGGGCTTCCTCGCCACACTCACCATGCTCATCGCCGCCCTCATCCCTTCCTAACTCTCCAAATACCTCGGGGGTCTGGGGGCTGGCCCCCAGCCTTCGCCCCCAACCACCGCGTCCCACATGTAGGGACGGATGCAATACGCAAAAAATACGCAAACCAGACATAAGGAAACACCATGGCCCAGTTTGACACCATCATCATCGGCGCTGGCCCCGGCGGCTATGTCTGCGCCATCCGCGCTGCCCAATTGGGCCTCAGCGTCGCCATTGTCGAAGGGCGCGAAACCCTCGGCGGCACCTGCCTGAACGTGGGCTGCATCCCCTCCAAAGCCCTCTTGCACGCCACACATTCCCTGCACGAAGTGCATGAAAACTTTGAAAAAATGGGCCTGATGGGCGGCGCACCAACCGTCGATTGGGCCAAGATGCAGGCCTATAAACAGGACGTGGTGAATGGTAACACCAAGGGCATCGAATTCCTTTTGAAAAAGAACAAAGTCACGTGGATTAAAGGCTGGGCATCCATCCCCGCCGCAGGTCAGGTCAAAGTGGGCGACGATGTCCACACCGCCAAACACATCGTCATCGCCACAGGCTCCGCCCCCGCCACCCTGCAAGGCGTTGATATTGATGAAAAAACCATCGTTACTTCTACTGGCGCGCTGACCTTGGGCGCCATCCCAAAATCCCTAATCGTCATCGGCGCAGGCGTGATTGGTCTTGAAATGGGTAGCGTCTACGCCCGCCTTGGGGCGGAAGTGACGGTGATCGAATACCTCGACACCATCACCCCCGGCATGGACGCCGAAGTTGCCAAAGCCTTCCAAAAAATCCTGACCAAACAAGGGATTAAGTTCATCCTTGGCGCGGCAGTCCAATCTGCCAAACCCGCCAAATCGGGCGCAACCGTCACCTACAAACTGCGCAAGGATGATACGGAAACCACCCTTTCCGCCGACACTGTCCTCCTCGCCACAGGCCGCACCCCCTATACTGCGGGTCTGGGCCTAGAAGCCTTGGGCGTGGAAATGCTGCCCCGCGGGCAGATCAAAACCGATGACCATTTCCGCACCAATATCAACGGCTTATACGCCATCGGCGATGCCATCGTCGGCCCCATGTTGGCGCATAAGGCCGAAGATGAAGGCATGGCGCTGGCCGAAATCATGGCAGGCAAATCGGGCCATGTGAATTACGGCGTGATCCCCGGCGTGGTCTACACCACCCCCGAAGTGGCCAGCGTTGGTGCCACCGAAGAACAACTGAAAGAGGCGGGCCGCCCCTATAAAGTTGGCAAATTCCCCTTCATGGGCAACGCCCGCGCCAAGGCGATTTTCCAAGCCGACGGCTTTGTCAAAATCCTTGCCGATGCCGCCACCGACCGCATTCTTGGCGCGCATATCATCGGGCCCATGGCGGGCGATTTGATCCACGAGGTCTGCGTGGCCATGGAGTTTGGCGCATCTGCCCAAGACCTTGCGCTGACCTGCCACGCCCACCCCACCTATAGCGAGGCCGTGCGCGAAGCCGCGCTGGCCTGCGGTGACGGTGCTATCCACGCCTAACACCTTGTATTTCAGAAATAATTCCTAGGGGGCGTTATCCCCCTAGGAAATCATATGCCGCAGCCCCTGCGTCACATCTGTGCGCACGGCAAGGCGCAATCCAGGCTCGTCCCCCGCGCGCAGGGCGGCCAATATCAGGCGGTGATGTTGGGGCATCTCGCGCCGCCTGATTTTTTGATACATCTCGCGCATGGTTGGCCCCAGTTGCAGCCAAACCGTTTCAATCATCGCCAGCATCGCAGGGGTCTGCGCGCGCAAATACAGCGTGCGGTGAAACTCCAAATTGCTGCGCACATAGGCCACAGCGTCTTGATTTATAACGGCATCTTGGTTTAGCGCATTGATCGCAGCCAGCCGATCAATCAGCGCGAAATGGGCGCGGGGCAGTGCGCGCGATGCCATTTCAGGTTCCAGCAGCGCCCGCACGGCGGCCAGTTCTTCGATACGCTCGGGTGCCAAAATCGGGGTCGATACCCGCCCTGATGCCGACATGGTAAACGCCCCTTCCGCCGCCAACCGCCGTACCGCTTCGCGCGCGGGCGTCATCGAGACATCAAATTGCTGCGCAATGCCGCGAATGGTCAGCGCTTGGCCGGGGGATAATTCGCCATGCAGCACCTGTTGGCGCAGCGCCCGATAGACGCGCTCATGCGCGGCGGCGTTCGGGTCGGCAAGGCGGGGCTTGATGGGCATGGCCGCAACCTTTCACAACCAGCGGGCTGCGGTCAATGGGGCTTTGGTCATGTGCTGGGATGCGCCGCTTTGGCCAAAGCGGGGTGCGGCGCATCAAACCGCACCGCCTGCAAGGCCGCGCCATTGCGTTTTAGCCAATCGCGCTGCACCTGCCAATTGGGATACAGCCGCGCCACAACGGCCCAAAAGGCGGGCGAATGGTTCATCTCGATCAAATGGGCCACTTCATGGGCGGCCACATAGTCCAGCACCGCAGGCGGGGCCATAATCAGCCGCCAGTTATACATCAGCGCACCCTCAGGGCTGCACGACCCCCAGCGCGAGCG
>CAXNEP010000324.1:0-3437 GCA_964200865.1 Cypionkella sp.
CCAAAATCCATGATTTTGCAGACGGGCGGTTCGGCATTTGGGCTGATTTCGACCAAATCCAGACCTGCATCTTCGGCCATTTGCATGGCAACCGCAGGCGTCACCAGACCTACATTTTCACCATCTGCGCCGATCAGGCGAATTTCAGGGTTGCGGATGCGGTCATTGATACGCGGGCCAGTGTCTCGTTGTGGCGGGGCGTTGTGCGGTCTGCGGGCTATGGTCGTGGTCCTTTGGTTGTTTTGGTTGCGGGCAAGATAAGCAATGCGGCGGGTATCTTCAACTGCAAAACGGGCGCATGGGGGGAATTTGCCGTAAATCACGGCAGTTGCGCGCGCTGACCTTTCCATTGGGTTAATGATGTGTAATAGCCGGCGCGCCGAACCTCCCTCGGCGATAGGAGAGATAAATGAACAGAAATATCCTTATTGGTTTGATCTTGGTTGTTTTGGCTGGTGGTGGTTACTATCAGTTCAGCATGAAGCCTGCACAAGAGGCTGCTGCCGCTGCTGCTGCCGCCGCTGAAGCCGAAGCAAAGGCCGCTGAAGAAGCCGCTGCAAAGGCCGCTGAAGAAGCCGCCGCTGCCGCCAAACTGGCAGAAGAAGAGGCTGCTGCCGCTGCCGCTGCGATGGAAGCGATGAAAGCCGAAGCTGCCGCAACGCTGGACCCTGCCGCATTTGACGCGGCCAAAGTGACCGCGCTGATCGATGCATCGCCATTGGACGATATGACCAAAACCACCTTGAAGGCTGGCGTCACCGCTGCTGCATCCAACCCTGCCTTGGTGGCTGGTGCAATCGCCGCTGTAAAGGCCGCTTTGGGCCTGTAAGCCTTGCCCAACACATGCAAAAGGCCGCGCAGCATTGCGCGGCCTTTTCATTTTGCGCGCAGGCTTGGGCTAAATGCCATCGCCAACAAAGGCCTTTTCCACCACAAACTCTTTGGGGTCTGAATTTGCCCCCTCGCGCAGGCCAAACCCCTCTAGCACGGCCTTTACATCGACGTTAAAGGCCAAACTGCCGCAGACCATAGCGCGGTCATCGGCGGGGTTCATCTGCGGCAGGCCAAGATTGGCAAACACTTTGCCCGATGTCAAATTATCGGTGATGCGGCCCATATGGGGGAACGCCTCGCGCGTGGTGGTGGGGTAATAATGCAGCTTGCCTGCGACCATCTCGCCAATCAGCGGATCATCGGCCAGCGCGTCCACCAATTGGCGGCCATATTCCAGTTCGGCCACCTCGCGGCAGGTGTGCATCATGATGACGCTTTCGTATTTCTCATATGTTTCAGGTTCTCGCAGCAGGCTGGCAAAGGGGGCAAAGCCTGTGCCAGTCGCCAGCAGCCACAGCCGTTTGCCACCCAGCAGCGCGTCATGCACCAAGGTGCCCACGGGTTTGGGGCGCAAGATAATCTCGTCCCCCACTTGGATGTGTTGCAGGCGGGATGTCAGCGGGCCATCGGGCACTTTGATGGAATAAAACTCCAACTCCTCATCCCATGCTGGCGAGGCGATCGAATAGGCGCGCAGCAAAGGTTTGCCATTTTCGCCCATCAGGCCAATCATCACAAACTCACCCGACCGAAAGCGCAGGGTTTTGGGCCGTGTGACGCGGAACGAAAACAAACGATCCGTCCAATGCGTAACCGCCGTGACGGTCTGCGCATCGGGCAGGTGGGCTTTTAGGGGGGCGTCTTGCATTGCGGCCTCGGTCATTTGGAACACTCGCTTTTATTGGCGCTTTGGCCGTGCGGGGGTAGGGGGGTATCAGGCGCGCAGGCGCGACAGATAGTTGTTTTCCCGCCAATCGGCGCGGGCCAGCCACTGGCTTTCGGGTTGGCGGGCAGCAAGCTGATCGGGGATGATAACCCCATCAAACCCCACCCGACGCGCCATGGCGTATTGATCGGCAATCACGGGGCCAATGGCATGCAGCGTGCCTGTGTATCCCAGTGCCCGCAGGCGGCGGGCAATGGTAAAGGCGCGGCCATCGTTAAACGCGGGGAAGGCCACGCGAATGGTGGTGATCTGCGCCAAATAGGGCTGCAAAGCTTCGGGTGCATCGGTATGGTCCAACAGCACCGCGCCTTTATGGGCGGCAATATCGGCCAGCCCCACCGTTTCAATATCGGGCGCAGGGCCAAAGCCTGTGTCGGTGACAAGAACGCTCACGCTGCGCTGACCTTTCTGGCGGTGGCCCCGCCGATAACGTGAATACCGCATTCTGCCTTGGCACTGCCGCGCCAGCGCCCCGCGCGCGGGTCTTCGCCGGGGGCAACAGGCGTGGTGCAAGGCGCGCAGCCGATGGAAGGATAGCCCTTGGCGACAAGCGGATGGCGCGGCAGGCGGTTGTTGACCATATAGTCCTCGATATCCTCGCGGCCCCAATGGGCAAGGGGGTTCACCTTGATGCGAAGATCGTTTTCCGATTCAAAGAATTCGACTGCCGCGCGGGTGCTGCCCTGAAAGCGTTTGCGCCCTGTGATCCAGCCATCAAACGGCGCAAGGGCATGTTCCAGCGGTTCCACCTTGCGCACATTGCAGCAGGCATTGGTGTTGAACTGGTGCAGCGTGCCATCAGGGTCTTCAAAATCCAAACGGCTTTTGGGCGCGCGAATGGTGCGCAAATCGCACAAATGCAGGCTTTCGGCCAATTGGCGCTGGTAATCCAGCGTCTCTTGAAACAGCATTTTGGTATCAACAAACAGAACAGGCGTTTGCGGCGCGATGACAGATACCAAATGCAGCAGCACCACCGATTCCGCACCAAAGCTGGATACCAGTGCCACTTGCCCCAAATCGGCATCCTTTAGCGCATGTTCCAACACCGCCGTCGCCCCATGATGGCGATAGCGCGCGTTCAGGGCCGCCACGCGTTCGGCCACGCGGGCAGGCCCATGCTTTTGCTGAGCATCAAGCGGCATCAAGGTGATCTCCCTCGCCATAAAGCGCGGCTTTGAACGGCGCAGGGCCAAGGCGGCGGTAGGCGTTGATGAAACTTTCCCCCGCCTCAAGGCGCAGCGCGATATAGGCGCGCAGCAGCCGTTCAATGGCAGGGGTCACTTGGTCATAGGCAAAGCCGGGGCCGATTTTCTCGCCAATGGCGGCCAATTCGCTGCCATCGCCGCCAAGGGTGATTTGGTAATTCTCCACCCCCGCGCGGTCCAGCCCCAAAATGCCGATATGGCCCACATGGTGATGCCCGCAGGCGTTGATGCAGCCACTGATTTTCAGCTTGATCGGCCCGATGTCATGTTCAAGGTCTAGCGCCTTGAAATGCATGGCCAATTCCTGCGCCACGGGGATCGAGCGCGCCGTGGCAAGGCTGCAATAATCCATGCCAGGGCAGGCGATGATATCGGACAAAAGGCCGATATTGGCCGTGGCCAAACCCGCAGCCTTTAGGGCGGCATATACCGCAGGCAAATCAGATTTA